>SFFP01000064.1 GCA_004556875.1 Ruminococcus flavefaciens | reverse complement strand
AGCAATGGCTTTCACTCTCATCGGAACCGGTTCTGCAATCTCAACATCAAAGACAACCAAAACCGACAACATCTTAACAGCAAATGCTGCTTCAAGCTGCAAGCATAACTGCAGACATTATTCACAGTATTTCCCTGTTGGAGATTACATCTTTGAATATGCTTACTGCTGTAACTGCAATGCAAGAATTTATCCTTGCCTTCGTGTTCTTCCAAGATGGTGATACCGTCATCAATGAAAAGCTCTCCCATAGGGAGAGCTTTTCTTATTGGTTAATGACGCTATCCAGTTAACGTAACGGCTAAATCCGCCGCACTTGACAAAATAGTAATAATAAGATATAATAGTATAAATTCACTGAACAGGAGATGAAAAACACGATGGACGGTGCCCCGGACGGCAGTAATCCACATTATTACGGAATATGCTCCGTTAAATATGTAATATCAAGGCATGGTCTTCACTATCGTTTGTGTTAAGGCTGTGCCTTTATGAGGTTATACATCTTAAATAAGAGAGAAATATATTATTAACGGAGGATATGAAATGTTAGGGCAGATAATTCTGCAAATCATACTCATCGCGCTAAATGCGCTTTTCGCCTGTACGGAGGTGGCTGTCATCTCTACAAGCGATGTTCGTCTTGAAAAGCTTGCCGCCAGCGGCAACAAAAAGGCTGTAAGGCTGAAAAAGCTCACTGACAGTCCTACTCGCTTCCTTGCTACCATACAGGTAGCTATCACTCTTGCAGGCTTTATCGGAGCGGCTTTTGCCGCAGACAGCTTTTCCGAATACCTTACCTCAGCAATATCAAAAACAGGTATCGGTATCCCTGCGGCTGTTATAAAAAAAGTTTCGGTAATACTCATTACTCTGATACTTTCCTACTTTACGCTTGTTTTCGGCGAGCTTGTGCCCAAACGCTTTGCAATGAAAGACCCTGAGAAAATCGCTCTTGCTATGAGCGGCACTATCTCATTTGTGGCGAAGATATTTGCTCCGCTTGTGTGGCTCCTCAATGCTTCTGCAAACGGAATTCTCCGACTTATCGGCATTGACCCGGAAAGCGAGGACGATACGGTCACCGAAGAAGAGATACTCATGATGTCCGATGCAGGTGCAGAAAAAGGCACTATCGACGAGGACGAAAACCGCATCATCAAAAACGTTTTTGCTTTTGATGATATGACTGCCGAGCAGGTCTGTACCCACAGAACAGATGTGGATGTTCTCTGGAGCAGTGATGATACATCTGTATGGGAAGAAACTATCCACCGCACACGTCATTCTTCATTCCCTATATGCGGAGAAAGCGTTGATAACGTCATTGGTGTGCTCAACGCAAAGGATTATTTCAGACTCGATGACAAGAGCCGTGACAATATCATGGCTAAAGCAGTCCGTGAGCCTTGCTTCGTTCACGAAAGCATGAAGGCTGACCGACTTTTCGACCAGATGAAACAGCGCGGTGCTGACCATTTCGCCATCGTAGTCGATGAATACGGCGGAATGAGCGGTATAATCACTATTACCGACCTTGTTGAGGAGCTTGTAGGCGACTTCGCAGACGACCCTGAGGACGAGCCTGCTGTAAGGCTTGAACAGACAGGCGAAAATATATGGACAGTCCCCGGTATGACTTCACTCAGCGACGTATGTGACGAACTTGAGGTCACTCTCCCCGCGGATAAGTATGAGACCTTCGGCGGATATATCATCGCCGAGCTTGGAGAGATACCAAAGGACGGCACTCAGCTCACTCTTGACAGCGGCGGACTCCATATCGAAGTCCTTGAAGTAAAACATCACCGAATTGAGGTCTGTCGCGTAAAGAAGCTCCCCCCTGCGGAAGAAAAAGAAAAGGACGAAGAATAAAAATGCTTTGTCACAAACAATTCAGATAAAAATAAGTCCGTAAGCAGTTTAATCATGCCGCTTACGGACTTTCTTTTTTACATTGTTATTACGAAGCAGACACTCTTACCGGGCTGATTCATTACGTGCACCTTGAACTTATGCTTGTCTATGATAGATTTTGCAATTGCAAGTCCGAGGCCATAGCCGCCTGTTGCACGGTTTCTGGACTGGTCGCTTCTGTAAAATCTCTCGAAGATCTTTTCTGTTTCGTCTTCCTTGATGCCGTCGCCTGTATTGTATACCGAGAACAGCTTTCTGTCACCCATTTTCTTCAGCGTTACTCTTACTGTACCGCCGTCATTTGAGTATTTAAGAGCGTTATCGATGAATATTGCTGTCATCTGCTTGATGTGCTTTTCACTGCCGCAGAGCATTACATCATCATCAACATTTACCTCAAATCTCTTGTTGCTCTCAAATGCCTGACACTCAAACGGAAGTGCAGTATTTACTACAGCCTTGCTTAAATTGAAGTATCTGCGTTCGAGGTCAGAATTGTTATTTTCAAGTCTTGTAAGATTGAGCAGGTCGTTTACAAGTATGCTCATACGGTCTGTCTGCGCCTTTATGTATTTCAGCCACTTGTTATCGCCTATCTCACCTTCAAGAACATCTGCATTTGCAGAAATTACTGTAAGAGGAGTTTTAAGCTCATGGCTTGCGTCAGAAACGAACTGCTTCTGCTTGTTGAATGCTGTCTTGATAGGCTGTATGCTCTTCTTGCTGAGGAAATAAGCGAGTATAGAAAGAATTATCAGTGCTATTGTACCGATCAATATCGTAGTACGCTTGAGCTGTTTCAGCATATCCATCTCATAGCTCTTGTCTGTGAGGACCATAAGATGTCCGTTAGGCTTATCTGCCTGATAATACTGATATGAGTCCTGCATACCTGTGTCTGTATCCTTGTTAAGGATAGCATTTATGTAGCTCTGAGCCTTCTCCTTATCCATATCGTCATTATTTCTCATTGCGAGATACTTACCGTCATTATCTGCCATGATAATAAAGAAATCGATAGAACCAAGTGTACGCGGTATAGGATCTTCCTTTGAAACAGTTCTTATGCTGTTAGGAGCGTTCTGCTGTTCCCTGTTCACATCAGCCATGCCGACAGCATCTGTTCTGTCGGCAAGAGGTCTGATATAGCTCTGTGCATCATCAGAATAAGCTGTATTCACAAGCGGATCCTCTGTGCTGACCTCTGCTGCTTCATCAGATGTCTCTTCTTCACCATCGTATCTCGGGTCACGCTCACCGTGATCGTTTCTTTCAATAGGTTCATTGAAGTAATTCTGGAATGGTTCATAAGACCACATATATGGCCATACTCCCCATGGAATTCCCCACTGTCCGTTAAATCCGCTGTTCCACTGACCAGTGCCCCAGTCGCCGTTCCACTGACCGTTATTTGGTATCTGACCGTTATTCCAGTCACCGCCCCACTGACCGTTGTTTGGTATCTGGCCGTTGTTCCAGTCGCCATTCCACTGACCGTTATTCCAGTCACCATTCCACTGACCGTTGTTCCAGTCACCGTTCCACTGACCATTGTTCCAGTCGCCGTTCCACTGACCGTTATTCCAGTTCCACCAATCACCGCCGGAATTAGGATCACCCCACTGTGTAGCCCCTGAAGACGCATCTGTATCAGGCTGTGTTGCAGGCGCTTGTGTTTCCGGCGGATCAGTCTCCTGCTGTGTCTGAGTTTCAGGAGTTACCTCCTGCTGTACATCTGTCTGGACTTCCTCAGCCTGTGTATCTGCCTGTGTATCAGCTTCTGTAGGAGCATCTGTTACCTTTTCCTTTTCAGTGGCAGCCTGTGTTCCCGCAGTTGTTTCCTTTTCCGTTGTCGGCGGAGGTGCAGCGGTTGTCTCTGTCGGCTTAGGTTCTTTTGGCTCCTTCTTCTCAGCCTTGTTTTCCATACTCGGCGGCGGAGTATATCTGAACTTTGACTCTCTTTCATCGTACTCAATGCCCGAAGCTATCTGCATAAGCACCTGTTTTGACTGCCCACGCATTACCGCCTTTGTGATAACATTGATCGAGCCTATGAGAGCGATAAACACCGCAAGAAGAATACTTACGATCATCGTAAATAATCTCAGCTGCGCTTTTCTGAACATTTTGTCATGTGCTTTCTTGAACATCGCAAACGCCTCCTTATTCAAGTGAATAACCGATACCTCGTGCAGTTTTGATCTGTACAGGGGCTGATATCACTGAGAGCTTTTTTCTCAGGAATGATATGTATACCTCTATATTATTGTATTCAACATCGCTTTCATATCCCCATATCTTTTCTATGATACGCTCTTTCGGCAGTATCTGATGCGGATTTGAGATAAGAAGCTCCATTATCTGATATTCTTTCAGCGAGAGCTTTACATCATTGCCCTTCCACATAACAGAACAGGTATTCTTGTTAAGCTCAAGGCCGTTATAATCAAGCTTGTGCTCGTCAACTATCTCGCCCTTGCGCCTTGTAAGAGCGCGGACTCTCGCAAGAAGCTCGCCTGTAACGAAAGGCTTTGTAAGATAATCATCAGCACCGCAGTCAAGTCCGTTGATCTTGTCCTCGATCTCGCTTCGCGCAGTAAGAAGGAGCACAGGTGTATTGATGTGCTCACGGCGCAGGCTTCTCAGCACCTCTATGCCGCTCATTCCGGGAAGCATGATATCGAGTATGATACAATCATACACCCCTGTAAGCGCATTGTCAAGACCGCTCACGCCATCATATACTGTATCAACATTATACATATTTCTTTTAAGGATCTCTGAAAGTGCATCAGCAAGCTGCATCTCGTCCTCAACAACGAGAAGTCTCATATAAACTACCCCCTTGTAATATCACTGCCGCAGCGACAGCCTCAAAAACTCATATTAAAGGTGTCATCAGCGTACACCTTTCCACTCTAATACCATTATACCACAAATTATTGAAATAAGCTTAAAAGAAAAATTATTTCAATATGTTTATTAAGAAAAAATCAAGCCGATTTTTTGTGCATATCAACAGTTTATCTTTTGTTCACGAACAATTGTTGACTATGTCATAAATTTGTGATAGAATTGTATATACAAACAGAAAACAATAATTTACTGTTTTTACTCATTATAAATTTAATATATACTATCATATGTATAACAATAAGATAGGAGGGAAGGCGAATGATCTCACCAAACGAGCGCAAAAAGATAGGTTTTCCTCTGCTGTCACAGAACGCAGAAATGAAGAAATACGTAGAAGTTTACAGTCTTTTCGCAGAAAGCGGCTATTCAAAAGAGCTTTGTCAAGCGTATTCAGACGCTTTTCTCGATAATGTAAAAAAGCCCTCTCCTTTCGATATAGTCCAGATCTCAGCACTTTATGACAGGATACACGATCATAAAACGGCATATTTCTACCTCGAAAAGCTCGTTAACAAAAGGCTCAGCGGAGATGAGCGTTTTTTCTTCTGTACTCAGGTGCTGAATACTCTCAGCAAGATAGGCAACTGGCGTGAGGCTGAGAATTTCCGTACAAATAACATAAGTTTTCTTCAGAAATATTCCGAAAAAGCTACTCAGAATATGCAGGCAAGGCTGTATATGGCACTGGCGCTCACCGATTGCGCTGCAAAAAACTATCAGCAGGGACTAAAGCTTCTGAAATTCGGCTATAAGCCTCAGGGAGCAAAGGATATGACCCTTCTGGAGATATTCATAACCGCAGTTTACATCTTTGCAAAGGCTAACGACATTGAAGGCCTTGAAAAGATAATTGAAGAGAACAAGGGCGAGATTGCCGCGTTCATCTCAACACCTTATCTTCACGGCAACTATTTTGATAACGTATTGCCCGCAGAGGGATATTGGAAGAAAGTCCGCGAGATTTGCACAAGAGAGGGCATTGTTCTTATCATGGACGATGTTCGTGCCGGCTGGCGTCTTGACACGGCAGGTTCGGATCATTACTACGGCATAGAGGCAGACCTTCTTTGCTTCTGCAAGGCTCTTGCAAACGGCTGGAACGTATCTTGCCTTTGCGGTAAAGAGTGGCTCAAGGGCGCAGTCAGCGGCCTTTCATACACAGGCTCTTACTGGATGAGCGCAATCCCGTTCGCGGCGGCTATTGCCAACATCAACAAGATGAAGGCTATCGACTGCCCGGCTCTTCTCAAAGAGAAATCGGTTAAACTTCTTGACGGACTCAAAGCAACTGCCGCAAACAACGGCTTTGACCTTGTTGTCTCGGGTGAACCCGCTTTGTTCTACCTCAGAATTGCCAATGACGACAGCATGATGATTCACCAGGATTGGATTGCGGAAATGGTCAAGCGCGGAATTTTCCTTGCAGGCCACCACAACCACTTCATGAATGCCGCTGTTTCGGATGAAGATATCAAGCACACACTTGATGTTGCGGACGAAGCATTCAGAGTTACAAAGAAAATGCACCCCGAAGCATTTTAATGTGTAATTAGGATTTTTGCCTGCGTTAAGACGTATCGCCTCGGCGCAGGCATTTTATAAAAGACCTCAAAAATTTATAACCAGGGAGGAAAACATATGCCATTATCAAAAACAGAATGGTTAGCTCTCGAAAAGAAAGCGAACGAGCTTCGTAACCTCTGCCTTGACACAACATTCTGGGCAGGCAGCGGCCACATCGGCGGCGGCATGAGCGTTATGGACATTATGACCGTTCTTTATCACAAGTATCTCAACATTAAGGTTGACGACCCCCAGTGGGAAGACAGAGACCGCTTTATAATGAGTAAGGGTCACGCGGGCATAGCCTATGCACCTGTACTTGTTGACAAGGGATTTAACGACCCCGAGCAGCTTAAAACCTTTAACCTCACAAACTCAAAGATGGGTATTCACCTTGACTCAAACAAGGTTATCGGCGTTGACGCTTCAACAGGCTCACTCGGTCACGGTCTTTCAATAGCTCTCGGCACAGGACTTGCCGCAAGAGTTCTCGGCAAAGACTACAAGACATACTGCGTTCTCGGCGACGGCGAGTGCGACGAAGGCTCAAACTGGGAAGCAGCAATGGCAATGGCTCAGTTCAAGGTAACAAACGTTATCAGCTTTGTTGACCGCAACAAGTGCATGATCGACGGCCGCACAGAAGACGTTATGGGTCTTGAGCCGTTCGCAGATAAATGGCGTGCTTTCGGCTTCATAGTTAAAGAAGTTGACGGCCACAACCTCAGCGAGCTTTGCGACGCTATTGACTTCGCTTTGGGTCAGGATGAAGCTCCCGTTATGATAATTGCCAACACCATAAAGGGCGCAGGTATCGACTACATGGCAGACGACTATCACTGGCACTACGGTGCTATTGACGAGCCGCACTACAAAGACGCAAAAGCAAGCCTTGAAAAATACTACAAAGAGCGTGTTGCACGCGCAGAAAAGGAGGGCGTATAATTATGGCAGGCGGATTAACTTATACGGCTCTTGAGTCAACCGAGCTTTCAACAGCCGAAATTTACGGTCAGACTCTCGTTGAACTCGGCAAAGAGCACCCCGAAATAGTCGGTCTTACAGCAGACCTTGCAGGTTCCACAAAAATCGGCGTATTCGGCAAAGCATATCCCGACCGTTTCTTTAACGTCGGCATTGCAGAGCAGAATATGTTCGGCGTAGCCGCCGGTATGGCAAAGGCAGGTCTTGTTCCCTTCCTTTCAACCTTCTCGGTTTTCGCTTCTCTTCGCAGCGCAGACCAGCTCCATACGGATATTTGCTATCAGAATGTAAACGCTAAAATCATAGCAACACATTCCGGCACATCATTCGGTCAGGCAGGCTCAACTCACCACGCAATCTGCGACATGGCAGTTGTTCGCTCAATGCCCAACATCACCCTCATCTGCCCCGCAGACGGTGTTGAAACAGCAGAAGCCGTTACAGCGGCTTATGAGAATTTCGGCCCTTATTATATAAGAATTAACCGCGGCTTTGACCGTGTTCTTTACGGCAAGGATTATCCGCATGAATACAAATTTGAAGTAGGCAAGGCAATTGAGGTTAACCCCGGTACCGACATCACCGTTATCGCCTGCGGCTCATGCGTATTCCAGGCATACCAGGCAGCAAAATTCCTTGAGAATGCCGACGGACTTAAAGTTCGCGTGCTTGATATGCACACAATCAAGCCCCTTGATAAAGAGGCTGTTCTTAAAGCAATTCAGGATACCCGCCGCATCATCACCGTTGAAGACCACAACATCATCGGCGGCCTCGGCTCCGCAGTTGCAGAGGTTATGGCAGAAGCCGGCAAGGGCTGTGCATTCACCCGTCTGGGTATCCCCGACAAGTTTGCACCCATCGGTCTTCACGAAGATATTATGTCTATTCTCGGCATCGACAGCAACGGCATCATCAACGCCGTTCGTGAGGCTATGAATAAAGACTTTGAAGAGGACGACAACTGGGAAGACGACGTTTAATACCTCGCCCTATCCCGCAGAAAGGAATGATTTATTATGGCAAACGAAACCGTATTGACCAACAAAATATTTCTTAACGCTGTGTTGCCTCTTGTGAAGGTTATTGCTACCGACGTTCCTTCGCTTGCGAAAAAGTTTGAGCATATGCACGCGGTTTTTCAGGTCAGCGCGCTTGACCCCGAAAGCCCGGCAGGCAAAGTAGCCACACATTTCACAGTTAATAACGGTGAGTGGCGCGTTTGTGCCGATAAGGTTGCAACAAATGCTTTTGTTGACCTTGAGTTTAAAAGCCTTGAGGCCATGAACGCATTCTTCAAGGGCAAAATTGCTCCCTCAACTCTTCCCAAAATGAAGGGCGCAGTGAGATATCCCAAAGTGTTTGCGGCACTGCTTGCAACACTTTTGAAGATGTCTGCACTCCTCAGCGCAAAAGAAGCCCCCGAAAACGAAGATGATAAGCATCTTATGGTTAAATGCTTCTTCTACCTTCTTTCGTCGGGCATCAGCCAG
>SFFP01000063.1 GCA_004556875.1 Ruminococcus flavefaciens | reverse complement strand
CGATGGAAGAAAGTAATCGAGAATGTGACTTGGCAAGAGATAGAGGAACGACGACTGTTGTAATTCGGCACACGGTGTGTACCAAATTTAATTTTTACGACCTCTTGAATATCCCGATAGAATATGGTATAATATACTTGAAGAAATACACCATCTACTGAAAGGAGACTGTCTATGAGCGTTTACACAACTAATGAAATCGCTGACAAGGTACGTCCTATTGCCGAAGCTTACGGCATTGATAAAGTTTATCTCTTTGGCTCTTACGCAAGAGGTGAAGCGACTGAAAACAGCGATATCGACTTTTATGTAGAGTTTTCAAAACCTCTTGGCTTACGCTATTGCAGTTTCTTTTCAGATATTGAAGAAAGTGTGGGCAAGAGCGTTGACATCATTACAAAGGACGGACTTTACAATCCTGTGACTTTGAGTATGAACGAGCCTCTTATTAAAAGAATTTTAGAGGAGCGCAAGTGTATTTATGAATAACAAAGATTTAAACGTTGCTCAGCATATGGTAGCTCATTGCGAACGAATTGAACGCTACTTAAATCGCTGTAACAACTCTCTTGATGAGTTTATGAATGACGAGTTAATTCAGGACGGAGTAACAATGCAGTTGCTCGCTATGGGTGAACTTACAACACATTTTTCTGAGGAGTTTAAGTTAGAACACCCGACAGAAATCGACTGGAGAAATTTCAAACAGCTCCGTAATGTATGTGCTCATCGTTATGGCACTCTTGATTATAAGACTATCTGGGATATAGTTATCGGTGAACTGCCACAAGTTAAAACTTTCTTTGAAGGTATCATCAAAGAATAAAAAATCCCGACTTTAAAATCGGGAAGTTGTAGAAATATGTATCATATCGGATTTAGAATCTGCCACTTATTTGCCACTTATTTTGGCAAAAATCGATTCAAAATCGCATTTGATTACAAAATTTGATTTTGAGAAAACCGCATAAAATCGAGCTTTGAGGGACATCACTATAAATTGAGAAAAGCAAGGATGTCATTTCAATTCCCGTACGGGTCACCAGAATATATGCTCGGAAACAGCGTAATATCGCTGTTTCCGAGTTTTTCTTTTTACCCTGATACTGCTTCTGTCCTTTACTTGTCCTTTATACAGCTTCGGGCTGTCCTTTGTCCGTGGCGTGCTTCTTGAAGTCAAGCACCGATGCGATAGCATCTCCTGCTCTCGCCTGAGCCTGATTGAATACATGACAGTAGATAGAAGTCGTGGTAGTTATCGTTGAGTGCCCTAACGCTCCCGACACGGTGGCTGCGTCCACACCCTCATTGATGAGAGCCGAGGCATAGAAGTGTCGCAGGGAGTGTATATCACAGAAACGGAAATTGTTTTCTTCACAGAATTCTTTCAGCCAGAAATACGGTGTGTTGTTGTTCATCGGTCTGCCGTCCCACTTTACGAACAGGCGGTCATGATCTACCCACTTCGTACCGAGCTTTATACGCTCCTCGTCCTGTTCCGCTTTATACTCACGGAGCAAGTCCATAACGCTCTGAGGAAATTTCAGTGAACGCTGAGACTTCTTTGTTTTGGTGGTATCGGTGTAAATGCCCTTTGAAGCGGTGTAATTGCTTGTCCTGCGGACGCTGATAACGTTATGATCCCAGTCAATGTCCTTCCATTCAAGACCGAGCATTTCTCCACGTCTGAATCCGCTGTATATCGCCAAAGTAAAGAAAACTCTGTATTTCATCGGAGCAGTTTCAAGGAGCTGAAAGAGCTGTGCGACTTCTTCGAGAGTGTAGATGTCCTTCTCTTTCTTCTCACCCTTCGGAACGGTAACACGTTTGCAGGGGTTATCGGTGAGCATTTCCATCTTCACAGCGTAGCTGAACACATCGCTGATGAAGCTGAGATGATGAATGGCTGTCTTTCTCGACAGCGGTTTGCCGTTTTTCAGGCTCTTGCCGTTAAGTGCCAGATCATTGATAAACTGTTGGATATGACGGCTGGTGATTTTGTCAAGTCTGAGATGTCCGATAGCAGGATACACCCTAACGGTAAGCTGTTTCATACGTTCATAGGAAGTGTTGCGGAGATTGAGCTTTGCGTACTCTTCAAACCACTGCTCGGCGAAGTCCTGAAACTTGATATTCGCAGTGACCTGACCTTTCATACACTTGTCCTCAAAAAGGATAGCCTGTTTCTGAAGCTCTTTCTCCACCTGTTTGGCGGTCATGTTCTCCGCAGGCTTCCATGTCATGGTCTGCACGACCTGATTACCTGATGTATCATATCCGCAGGAAACTCTGATCTGATAGGAGTTTCCTCTTTTTCTTATCGTAGCCATAAGTTGATGTCCTTCCTGTCAACATAGATTTTATGGCATACTCCTGTTACTTTAATGTTAGCGCACTATCGGGCTTTTGTCAAGAGTTTTTTCTATCTTTTTCGGGAGTATGCCGAAATCTATGTCCTTTGTTCTATGGTGTTTGTGGATTTTCTGTCTGTTGACGTTCAAACAGCGTAAAATCGCAGTTCTCAGCGTACAGACTTATCTGTTTGCTGTCTGCCCGTTGAAGTAGGCAAGCAAGTCTGCCTTGTTGATAAGCATCTTGCCGTTCACGCCGTCACCCGTCCTTAGATAAGGCAGTTTGCCTTGCTTGATGAGTTTGCGGACAGTATGCTCAGACAGTCCCTTGACTGCTTCAGTGCATTCCTTAACGGTCAGCATCTCCACGGCATCAGACTTGATCTCAGACACCTGTTCGGAATCATTTGTCTCGATAAGTTCGCTCAGGATATTCACGAGCTGAACGATAAGCTCGTTCTTTCTGTTTGTTGTCATAGTTGTAAAAACCTCCATAGCAGGTACTTCCCCAGCTTTCTATCTTGTTTATATGTTATTCCAGCACATTCTTTCTTGTGGTGCTGTTGTACTTGTACTGCTGATAATCGGCACTCAGCCCGCAGGCAGAAATAAATGCCTTAGCCTTCCTCAACTCACGGGACAGCTCGTCCTCTCGGCTGATTCGAGTCGCTTCCTTTTTCAGTTTCTCACGGGTGAAAAGTCCCTTTTGCTCCTCTGCTTTCTTGTAGGTGGCAAGCTCCGAGGAAACAGCAGACAGCTTTGCTTTCAGTTCATCACGCTCCCGTACAGCTTCATCACGTTCCTTACGGAGCTTCTTAGTCTGTTTCTGCGACGCAACTTCTTTTTTTGCAAGGTCGGTGATGTTCTGCCAGTCCTCCTGCGATACTGTAACCTTACCGCCGAACACAGTCTTTCCCGTTTCAATGCTGTCGATCTCCGCAAGTTTAGCAGTTTTCTCCTTGACAGCTTTAAGCATTTCTCGCTTTTCGCCAAGTTCCGCTTTGACCTGAGCATTCTGCTCTGCCAGTTCGTCAGCCTGACGACGCTGTTCCTTGTACTCCTCAACTTCCAGCGTACCTCTCGCCTTTTCGGGAGAGAGGGGCTGGATGCCATGTTCAAGGCAGATCTTATTCAGCACTTCGACCTCGGCAGCTCGCCAACGGGCAATAGCCTGCTTGCCTTCACCGTAACCCATCTCTTTCAGAGCCTGGGCGATACCATTCTGTGTGTCCTGCCCTCGCTTGTAGTGCCCGACAGGAATGTAGTCGATATGCAGGTGCGGCGTGGCTTCGTCCATGTGCAGGACGGCGTTAAAAACGTAAAAGTTGGGATTGCGTTCCTGGAATCCTTCCATGTATTCTTTCAGACAATCAGCCACAAGCTGAAAGTCCTCCGTGCCGTATCCCGAATCTTTCATCTTGCCGATCTGAACAACGTCCTCATAAAAGCTCTTGCGTTTGTCGGCGGCAGTGCGGACAGTGTTACAGGGCTTCACACCAAAAAGGTGTTCGTAGTAGCTGCCGTGAACCTTGCGGTCGTTACGCTTTTGTTTTGCATTGTAACGCTCGGTGGATTCAGCAAAAAGCTGATCGTATGCTTCGCCTATCGGCTGACGCACGAAGGTGATGTTTTGCGGAGTGCGAAGCGGATCAACATTGTCCGCCATGAACTCCCTGTTATTGTGAGTCAGAGAACCCTTTCCCTGACCGAATGAGATTCTTTTCTGTTTCATAGTTTTGCCTTTCTAGTTCATTGGATTTACTTCTTTCTCTCTACGAAATCCAATCTGAAAATCATAGGCATCAACTCCTTTCATGACCGCTGATGCGGAAAGGCTATCGCCAGCCCTGACGGGCAATTTTCCCTGAACGACACAAGGTATGGTCGCAGGGAAAAAGCTGCGGAGCAGCGGTTACAACGGTGCAGAGCGCCGCTTGTAACTCCGTAGTACTTGCGGCAGCATCAGACCGCCACAAGAACTACTCCGCCCTGCGGGGCTAAGACGGCTGAGGTCACAGCCGAATTATGTGGACACAGTAATGCAAAAATTCGCATTACATTTTTTCAAAATCAGCATTTCAAAAATGACGATTTCACTCATGAACTTTCGCTCAAAAGTGAGCTAAAGTCTATGCGATTATCCTCAATTTTAACTCGGACAAAAATGTCCATTAGCCTGTCATCAAAAATGCTCAACCAACATCAACCTCCGGCAAGCAACATTTCAGTCCGGCTCTTGCAAAGGTCGCTATACCGCTATTTCAATGTCAGCCACCACAAAAACCACAAAATCCTGTAAAATCAGATATTTGGATTCACATGAACCATCTGAGCCTTTTTGTTGTTGGCAGCGGTCACATCTTCGTAGGCGACATACCCGTACTCTGCGAGCGTATCAAGTGCCGAGTAGAAGTCCTTTGCCGTTGGGAAAAGGTTGCATCGGCAGGCATGATAGAGGTCTGATTTTAAGCCCTGTTTGATATTCTTGGTCTTGAAAATCTGAATGATCTTCTCAGCCTTGACGATATTCCCGTCGGGAGCGTTTACGCTGAAACCATATATCGCCTGATAACGATAGTAGTGAGCAATGCTGAACGACCTCACAAGTGTATCGTAATTCACGCTTTCATCAGAAGGCTCAACACCACGGGAACAGCAGTCGGCACAATGAAGAATACAAGCTATCCGAAGTATCAGCCCGTGAAACTTTCCGCCCCAGTCCTGACAACAGCACATGGATTCCTTGATCTCTTTTTCGATATAGTTGTTGCAGTATTCGATATACTCCTCGGAAGCGTGGCGGGACAAATGCAGTATCGTTTCCTCTCCGTTCCATTCCTTCTTTCCTTTCAGGAGCTGATGAATGAAATCGTGATATTGCTCCCTGACCTCTTTTGATATAGGTGCGGTATCATATCTACGATTTCCCACATCACTTTTTGCAAAGCAGGGAACAAAACGTGCGATCAGTCCGCTTGACCTGAAAGCGGTGTCGTTCATCATGTTGTCCCAAATATACGGCTGACCTGCGAGTGCGACTGAAAGATAAGGACAGGGAATTTCCGTTCGCCCTCGGATAACTCTATTGCAGATGTACTTCTCCCCGTTCCACGATTTCAGAAGCAAGTCAAGGTTTGGGATACCGCCGTTGTACTTGCCATTGAAGTTGGAAAGCATTCCTGCTTCATCGGAGATCATCAGCAGAGAATCATTCTCACTCAGCTCGATCACAAGGGTAACTATGTTCGTATCCGTGTACGGGTAGGTATCAACCGCAAATTTTATCTGTGGCTTATGCAGTATGGTGACGGTGTGGAGCTTGTTTCGCCTGCAAAAGAACGAGTTGAGTATTTGGAAGAAGTCCGTAAAATGCTCAGAGCTTATCCTGAATTTGCTGAGTAACAGCTTTTTGACGGCTCTTCTGCAACTCACAAGCAACTCTTGTGCAACCCCATAATTAATGGTCTGACGGTAAGCTGTCATTGTTCTCGGATAAACAGGTTTTGAATAGCTTTGAGCGAATCGGAGCATAATGAAAGGCAGTCGGCAGCAATGTCGGTTGTTTTCTTTCTGCCGATTGACCTTTCCGTTCCGTTGTGGTATAATTAACCTATAATCTGCTTTGCTTGGGAGTGATACGATATGGCAGTCTACATAGTCTTTGACGTTGAAACGCCCAATCGTGCAAATGACCGTATGAGTGCGATAGGCATTTCTGCAATCAAGGATAATAAGATCGTGGCGAACTACTTTTCTCTTGTTGATCCCGAAACACACTTCGACTACTTCAACACTAAGCTCACCGGAATAGATGCGGATAAGGTCAAGGGCGCTCCGAATTTTGCAGAGCTATGGAAGAAGATTGAGCCTATCATGAGCAAGGGTATCCTAGTTGCACATAATGCTGTGTTCGATATGAGCGTTCTTCGTGCCTGTCTGCGTGATTACGGTATCTCTTGGAAACCGACGGCAAAATACCTTTGTACGGTCCGGATCGGCAGGCGTGTTCTGCCTGATATGAAGCATAACCTAAACGTGATGTGCGATCACTACGGTATTGCTCTCGATCATCATCAGGCAGACAGTGATAGTCATGCCTGTGCGGAGATACTGCTGAGATATATCGAAAGCGGTATTGACGTGAGAGAATATGTGAAAGAATACAAACTATAAATCATCAATTATCAGAGCTGTTGCGATAAAGCAATGGCTCTTTTCTTTTCAGAATCACAAATTCTGTCTATCTTAAATGATATAATAAAAAATGAAAGTTTGTTTCCAGAAAGCCAAATTTTGTACAACTGGTTTCATATAATGGAAGCAGACAAGCATACAACTCGATACTTTTGTGATGTCATTGAACAGTTCCATACAAGACTTGATCGGTAATCCATTACGGTCTTTAGGGGGTGATAGCTGTGTACTGGACGATGATAATAGATCACGGTCTGCATTGATTGCCTTGCGGATTTGTTTGTGCTGATACAGAAGTTGAGTGTGTTATGCTGTAAACTCTCGGCATAAAGGGCGGTCTGAGCAGATCAGGCCGCCCTTTTTTTTACTCATAATGTGATAGGAAAATGAAATTTTGGTGAAAAGTTGCCGCACTATAATTTTGCACAAAGAGTAATTTTTCAATATGGGACTGAGGTTTGAATGAGTTAGGTGGAAATGTTGAATCGGTAGTGTATTATCGAAAAGTACAGGAAAATGGGGCTTTTATAAAAATCGGGTGTTCCCGAACGGGAACGCTGAGCAGTTGCTTTTTACGCTGTAATGGTTCATAATAATATAGAACGCATCGGAGCGTTGTTCCAACGGTGAACCTTACTGCGCAGGAGGGTTACTCGATCACTGTATGGAAACTGAATATGAAACAATCGAATGGACGAGTAATTCGGGGGTTATATCGTCAACAGCTATCCTTATTGGTGTAGTGTTTCTGATATTATCAGCCTGGACACGGAGCTTTGCTATGGCTGAGGTATCAGGCTCGTCCTCTTTTTCCATAGCCTTGACACGGGCTTCCAGTGCCTTAACGTCCTGCTGTGCCTTGTACATTTCCTCACGGTGTTCCTTGTTGTAATTGCTCTCAAAGGTGTCGAATGGAGCTTTGATGAAGTGCATCACAGGACTTTTTCTTTCAGAAGGCTGTGCTATGATGATCGAATACAGCACAGGCGGTTCGGTGTGGTCTGCTTTTCCTGCAAGTCGATACAGACCAGTGAAACAGTAGCCCACGGCTGAGAGCATTGCTGTCCCTGCCATTCCCACATCGGTGGAGGTCGTGACCGAGATCGCCTGCACCATATCACGCAAAACAGGCGGTAACGCTCCGAGGGGGAACGGGATAGTATCTGCCGTATGCCGCAGCGGACGGGGTTCTACCCATTTGATTTCATTCATAAGTTTTGTTTTCCTCAACTTTTGTGATTTTTCTTGTATTTCTATTGACGGATTGCATTTGATATGCTATAATATGAAATGAAATAACATGTTGCAATCTCTAAGTCATATTATATGCTACCTAAGTAGCATTTGTCAAGCAAAAATAATCGAAACTGAATAAGTTCCGCTTTTTGCACAAATTGGAGGGACACAAAATGACTGTTTTTTGGAGAAAATACAATGAATTATGTGATGAGCGAGGAATCAAGCCGAGAACATTAGCCACCGAGCTGGGCATTTCGGCTGCGACCGTCACCAAATGGGTGAATGACGGTATGCCGAATCTTGACATGATAACGAGAATAGCCGAATACTTCGATGTTCCGATAGATTACCTTATCAATGAGGACGATACGCCGATCATTCCGCAGGCAAACAAGAAAAGAAGTGTGTTCAAGTCGGTAAGTTCCCTTTCACAGCGGTGGGTGAGCCTTCGCCGTGGAAGTGAGATCAGCCTTGAAATGCAGTTAAAGATCATTCCGTATGTGAATTGTACGGTGCAGTTTCTCAACAATGATAAGTATATCGAGTACATCCCTGAAGCTGAATACGATACCGAGCATTTGAAGGACACCGAAACGATATTCGATATTCTGGGTATTCTCGATCACTGTGCCGACACCGAGAGCTACCGCATCGTGCAGGTGCAGCTCTCACGCATCGTGCTGTATCACCTGAAAGAAAAAGGCTTTGACCGTGAAGCTCTCCGTACTGAGCATCTTGATCAGGAGAAGATGGAGTACCTCTACATGGGAAAGGACGGCGGTAAAACGCACAACTACGGTCTGAACTTCTCGGATATGGACTTTCTCAGGGAGTTTACGGGGCTGAGTTATCAGGTGATGTTTACGGGGGTAGAATAAGGTTATGGAGCTGGGGAGCTTGCTTCTTGGCTCTTTCTTTTTGATGAACTTTGAATCCAGTGGGTTCAAAGTAAACCGTCTACGAAGGTTGTCAAAACTGTTCTCGAAATCTTGACAATCAGCCCGAAAAATGGTATAATGAAGTATTAAAGTTATGTAAGAAAACAAAGATATTTATGCGTATACAGTGGAGGAACACAATGAATAGCCGTTTTGTGCTTTACAATAAAAGCTGTCTTGATGCGATGCGAGATATGGAGTCAAAATCAGTTGATTTGGTTCTTACTGATCCGCCTTATAATTTAGGGTTGTTTATGCAGAACAGAGCCACAAACCTAAAAGCTATGCGTGAAAACTTTTTTGGTGCAGCTGGCTGGGATGATTTGGAGTTTGAAGATTGGGAATAAAGACTTTACTTATTCCCTACTTCTCCTGGCAACATACCATATTCTTCCTTAAAGCACTTCGTAAAGTAAGAAGGTGCAGAAAAACCGACATCATAGGCGACCTCTGAAACACTCATACTACGGCTTTCAAGTAGTCGTTTAGCCTTGGCAAGACGAGCCTTGCG
>SFFP01000062.1 GCA_004556875.1 Ruminococcus flavefaciens | reverse complement strand
TTTCTTACTTTATATCTTGATCATACAGCAAAATACCTATAGAGCAATGTACTTTATCAATTGAAATCGGTCAAGATATAAAGATGTAAAGATATAATGCAAACAGTCTTTACAGGCTGCATCATAAATTCTCAATTCATGAGTAATCCGCCCCTACTGCTCATATTTTCTCCGCGTCTGTTGCTATTTCTGAACTTTTATGATATAATAAGGCAAAAGGAGCTGATAGCGGTGAAGAGACCAACTATTCTCAGAAAAATTGCGGCAGGTCTGTGCTCTGCACTTCTGGTGATGAGCGTTACCTCCTGTTCAAAAGGTGAACTGCATGAAGTAAAAACCGAGCACAAGACAAAAGTTCCGCCGAAAATGATGTTCCTCGGTGACTCTATTGCGGCAGGCTATGGACTTGACGGCTATAAAGCCGATGACAACTATAACTGTCCATCCTACTCGAATATACTTAAAAATAAATATACCGCCGAGCTTAAAGACGAGTGCGGACATACTATGGTGAATAAGGCTGTTTCGGGATATACCTCTGACGACCTCATCGCTCAGATAGACAGCGGCGAGCTTGACACCGACCTTAAAGACAGTGACGCTGTGGTAGTATCAATAGGCGGCAACGACCTGCTTGGCATTATGCTCAGGCTTTTCAATGAGCTTGGCGTGGACGAGAAGGGTTCATTCGATAAGGATAATTTTGATATTATGAGTGCGGCAACAGCCTTCATGGGCATGAGCGATGACGTTGACGCGGCTCTGGATAAGTTCAGCGTGAATATAAAAACTATCTCGGAAAAGCTCAATGAGAGAACTGACGGAACTATATACATACAGACTATTTATGACCCTATCGAGTATTTCAGTCAGTTCAGCATGGTCACTGATTTTTCGGGAGAAAAGCTTGGAAAGCTCAATAATATAATCGCTGAGAATTCGGGGGACGGCTATAAGGTCATTGACGTTGCGGCAGATTTCAAGGGCAGAGCAGGTGAGCTGACAAATATCAGCAAGTTCGATATCCACCCTAATGCTTCGGGACATGAAGTCATTGCAGAAAAGGTGGACAGAGCCTTCCGAGAAACAGGTTTTACTTATGTGACTGTTGAAAAGTTAAAGGACGAACCCTCATACGGCGGAGCTGTTATATGCGTCATTGCAGGGGTGGGAGTGCTTATCATAATAGCTTTAGCGGCTGTGAGAAAAAAATCAAATAAATAAAACGAAGCCTGAGAGAAGCGAATTGCTCATCTCAGGCTTTATTCATTGTGTTTCAGTTTGAGAACTTCTTCATCGGTCAGCGAACGGAAATCCCCCTGTTTCAGTGCAGGGTCAAGGGAAAGACTGCCTATTTTGTCGCGGCGAAGATAGAATATCCTGCACCCGACAGCTTCAAGCATACGCTTTACCTCATGCTTTTTGCCCTCATGAATTGTGAGAGAGGCAGAGAAAGCAGGACCGTCAGGGTTTTTCATATATTTCTCACGTCTGTCAGCAGGCATGAATTCTTCAAGGTCGCGTATTCGGTATTTTTGGCAGAGCTGAAACTGCGCAGGCTTTGAAGTAAAGCCTTTCATGGCGATGCCTGCTTCAAGGCGTTTTACCTTTTCATCACTGATACTGCCTATAGCATAGAAGAAATAGGTCTTGCTTATATGCCTGTCAGGCTGCATTATTTTGAAGTCAAGGTCACCGTCATCTGTGAGTATGAGAAGTCCGCAGGTATCCTTGTCGAGCCTGCCGACAGGGTGGAGCTTTTCTGCAAGCTCAGCAGGGAAATAGTCCATGACAGTTCTGTGAACAGCGTCAGAACAGGCTGTAACACAGCCCTGCGGCTTGTTGAACATATAATAAAGCATTATAATTCTATGGTATCACCAACGTTAAGGTGATTTTCGGTGAGGTAGCTGTCTGAGAGCTTCAGTGTTTTCTCGCTGCCGTCCTCATCACGGACAAAGACGCTGCACATAGGCTCTTCGCCGTCGGGAACTCCCTCACAGCCGTAGTCCCATTCAATTATATCAAGTATAGTGTATCTCATAAAAGCTCCTTTCTCAGATGCTCCAGCAGTCCACGACAGCCCTCATCTATATCGCTGTAAGCCTTTCCGAAGTCGCGGCTGTACCAGGGGTCAGAGACATCATCGCCGCGTCCTGCGAATGTGAGGAGCTTATAGACTTTACCGTCCTTGTCACTTCCGAAAATACGCATCATATTGCGGATATTTGCGGTGTCCATACCGACGAAGAGGTCGTACTTGTCATAGTCTGACTTTTTTAGCTGAACAGCTGTTTTTCCTGCACAGCCTATTCCGTGGCGTGCAAGCTCTGCCTTTGCAGGCGGATAAACGCTGTTGCCAAGCTCCTCTGTGCTTGTGGCGCAGGAAGCGATGTATATCTCGTCGGAAAGACCATTCTCAGCGGCAAGCTTTTTCATTATGAATTCTGCCATTGGTGAGCGGCATATATTGCCGTGGCATACGAACATGATTTTATACATCTTCTCAAATCTCCTTAAAAATTTGATAATCTTCGTAAAATAGCCTCAAAACCCATTTTGACACAACATGAATAAAAACGAATATTTTCTTATAATTCTGCATATTTTTTCATGTTTTCTCATGTTTTTCATTGCAAGCGTGGAAAAACTGTGGAAAAAAGTTCGACCATATATTGAGCTATACCAGTGCTTTTTGTGGATTATTACTACGATAAAATGGTAAAATGAATCGCTATTGACTGGGTAAAGTTCGGTCAGCTGTATGAGCAGTGGAAGTCTGGTACTATTACTGCTGTATGGTTTCAGAAAGAAATGGGACTGCGTGCCAACACATTTTACCGCAGGCTCAAAGAATACGAAAGAAAGTTTACATAAATGAGACGGAGCCGGTAATAACCGGCTCTAATCATCTTTCAATAGGGTATCGCTTTTATTTGCAATATTGCAAAAGCCTAAAAACAACTTATATGACATACTT
This sequence comes from Ruminococcus flavefaciens, assembly GCA_004556875.1. Classification (GTDB taxonomy): domain Bacteria; phylum Bacillota; class Clostridia; order Oscillospirales; family Ruminococcaceae; genus Ruminococcus; species Ruminococcus flavefaciens_S. Next base: position 6,306 of record SFFP01000062.1, on the reverse strand, counting down.
TTTTGTATGTCAATAGACCATGGGCTATTGGTATATTATAACAGCGATACTCATATCACAGTTACAGGCGCTTTTTTGTTTGGTTTAATTATCAGGAGAGATCAGTGTGTCTTACTGCGTCTCTGACCTTGAGTACAAAGGAAGGCGAAACTGAAAGCTCGTCTATACCCATTCTCAGGAATGTTTCGGTAAGACTTGTGTCAGCTGCAAGTTCACCGCATATACCTATCCACGCACCATTTGCATGGGCATTTTTTGCAGACATTTCTATGAGCCGGAGAATAGCTTCATGGTGTGTATCAACGAACTGTTCAACGGCACTGTTTTGCCTGTCACAGGCGAGAGTGTACTGTGTCAGGTCATTGGTACCTACGCTGAAAAAGTCAACAAGAGGAGCAAGTTTATCGCTTATGACAGCTGCTGCGGGAGTTTCGATCATTATACCGAGTTCTGCGTTTTCATCGAAGTCTACTCCGTCAGCGCGGAGCTCCTCTCTGACCTCTGCGCATATTTTTTTGATCTGTTCCACCTCCGATACACTTGTTATCATAGGGAACATGATACCAAGCTTGCCGAATGCGGAAGCCCTGTAAAGGGCACGGAGCTGTGTCCTGAATATCTCTGGACGAGTGAGACAGATCCTTATAGCTCTGAAACCGAGGGCAGGATTGTCCTCCTTTGCGAGATCAAAATAATCCACCTTCTTGTCAGCGCCGATGTCAAGAGTACGTATAATGACCTTTTTGCCAGCCATGCTTTCAAGCACCTTTTTGTAGGCAGCAAACTGCTGCTCTTCGGTCGGATAATCGCTGCTCTCAAGATAGAGAAATTCACTTCGGAATAGACCAATTCCTCCTGCGTCGTTGGCAAGAACTGCTCCGATATGATCCACTCCGCCGATATTGGCAAAAATATTGATCTTTGTTCCGTCGAGCGTAACGTTTTCCTTGCCTTTTAACTCCTGGAGAAGCCTCTTCTTTTCCTCGTCCTCTTTCTGCTTCGTTTCGAGTTTTTCGAGAGCCTCGGTGTCAGGAGAGAGGAATACCTCAGCGGTATATCCGTCAACTGCGGCAAACATACCGTCTGACACAGCTGAGAGAAAATCATCACCTGCACCGATAACGGCAGGGATATTCATATTCCTTGCCAGTATAGCTGTGTGAGAATTTGAAGAGCCATGAGATGTAACAAAAGCGAGGACCTTGTTCTTGTCCAGCAGAACGGTTTCGCTGGGAGCCAGATCGTCTGCACAGATTATCACTTTTTCGTCGCTGCTGTTCTCCTGAGAACCGTCGTCTGAAAGGCAGGCGATAATGCGATTCGATATATCCTTTACGTCTGCGGAGCGCGCTTGCATATAGGCATCGTCCATAGACGCGAACATTTCTGAAAAGTTATCGGCGGTCACCGAGACTGCATATTCTGCATTGACAGACTGAGTGTCGATAATACTTTCGATGGACTCGTTGTAATCGTCATCTTCGATCATCATCATGTGTATCTCAAAGATCTGAGCATTCTGCTCACCGACCTCCTTGAGTGCCTTGTCATATATTTCCTGAAGCTGAGCTGTTGCCGCTTCCTTTGCGGCTTCCAGTCTTTTCTTCTCGGCAGCTGTATCGCTGACGTGTATTCGCTTTACAGTTGTGTCCCTTCGTTTGAAAACAGAGATCTTACCGATAGCTACAGCACCGTAAACTCCCTTGCCTTTGAAAATGGTCATATTGATGCACCTCCTTTAAAGGTATGGGACAGCAGTGATGCCGTCCCATTTTCGTTTGGAATTATTCGCCGAAACCGTTCTCGAACATTGCAGCGAGTTCATCAAGAACTGCCTGCTCGTTACCGCCGTTAACGACTATTTCCACTTCGGTGCCCTTTTTGAGTCCCGCTGCCATGATCTGCATGACATTTTTAGCCTTGATGTCCTTATCATTGGCTTTGAGAATGACCTCGCTTTCTGAATGAGCCTTGACAGCCTTTGCGATCATACCTGCGGGTCTCATGTGCATACCTTCTGCGTTTACGATAGTTACCTTTTTTGATACCATAAATTTACACTCCTTATAATAATGATTTGTTTTATGCGTTCTGAGGATGCTTCTTTTTGAGCAGAGCCAGCATTAACATTCCAACTACTGAGCCGATGGCAAGTGCTATAACATACTGGAGAGGGTGTCCTACCACAGGGAATACGAATATACCGCCGTGAGGAGCTCTGAGCGTACAGCCGAATGCCATTGATATGCCGCCTGCTGTTGCCGCACCTACGATACAGGAGGGGATCACTCTTGCAGGGTCAGCTGCGGCGTAGGGGATAGCGCCTTCTGTTATGAAGCTGAGTCCCATAATGTAGTTGACGGGACCGTTCTTGCGTTCCTCCTCGGTAAATCTGTTTTTGAAGAATGTGGTAGCCAGTGCTATAGCGATAGGGGGGACCATACCTCCTAACATTACTGCTGCCATTATATTGAAGTTGCCCTGAGAGATAGCAGCAACGCCGAATACATAGGCTGCCTTGTTGAAGGGACCGCCCATGTCTATCGCCATCATACCTCCGAGTATGCAGCCAAGGAGGACCTTGCTCGAGTCGCCCATGCTGTTGAGGAAGTTGGAGAGACCGTCGTTGAGAATGCCCATTACAGGGTTGACTGCACACATCATGATGCCGACAATGGCGAGTCCTCCGAGAGGATAAATGAGTACGGGCTTGATACCGTTGAGAGCCTTGGGCAGCTTATTGCACGCCTTTTCCAGGCAAAGTGTGAGGTATCCGCCGATAAAGCCCGCCAGCAGCGCACCGAGGAAGCCTGAGGGAACATCTCCTCCCGGAGAAGCAAAGGTTGCACCTGCGGCTGCCATTGCGCCTCCTGCCATACCAACAAGGAAGCCGGGGCGGTCAGCGATGCTGAGTCCGATATATCCTGCAAGCACAGGTATCATGAACTGGAAAGCGTAGTTTCCGATAGTCTTGAACCATGCCGCAGCCGCAAGGTGGGAACCGAAATCACCGTCCTGAGGAGCGCCTCCGAAGGAGTCTATCAGGAAGGCTATCGCGATAAAAATGCCTCCCGCAACTGTGAAGGGCAGCATATTTGAAACGCCGTTCATGAGGTGTTTGTAAAGCTTTCTTCCGAAGCCTTCGCTGTCAGATGTGCTCGATGAGCTGCTGTCGGCTTCGCCCTCATGATGATATACGGGAGCGTCTCCTGCTTCGATGCGGTTTATAAGCTCCTCGGGGATCTTTATACCGTCTGATACCTTGGTCTTTATGACTTTTTTGCCGTTGAAACGCGCCATAGAGACAGTTTTGTCGGCAGCTACGATTATACCGTCGCAGGCGTCGATCTCTTCCTGAGTGAGAATATTCTTTGCGCCGCCGGAACCGTTTGTCTCAACTTTAATGGAGATACCCAGCTTTTTGCCTGCTTTTTCAAGAGCCTCGGCAGCCATATGGGTGTGGGCAATACCCGTCGGGCAGGCGGTTACCGCAAGAACTTTATATCCGTTTTCGGATCTTTCTTCAGCAGCAGGTTCGTCGGGATATTTCTCCTTCTCCATATCGTCGATGACCTTCAGGAACTCATCAGCGTCCTTGGCTTTCAGAAGGTCGTCTCTGAAATCCTCGTCCATGAGTATAGTCATAAGTCTGGACAGAACTTCAAGATGAACATCTCCGTCATTGGGGGCTGCTATCATAAACAGCAGATTTGAGGGCTCATCATCAAGGGCTTCGTAATCAACCCCATCCGGAACTGTCATTGCCGCCAGTGATGGAGCCTTTACAGCTTCGCTTTTTGCGTGTGGTATTGCAATTCCTTCGCCAACAGCGGTCGAACCTTTTTCCTCTCTTGCGAGGATGCCTTTTTTATAAGCTTCCTTATCGGCGATATTTCCGCCTTTTACCTGAAGGTCTATGAGCATATCGATAGCTTCGGATTTTGACTTTGGGGAAGCGTTCAGCTTGATGCTATTTTTGCTGAGCAGATCTACAATTCTCATGAGCTATTCCTCCTTACTGTTGTAATATCAGAGCTGAGCGAGCAGCTCTTCGATCTTGGTTTTTACTGCCAGTCCGTCTGAGAAAGCTGTGGCTCCTCCTGCGGCGGTACCGAGCTTTAATGCGTATTCATAGTCGCCGTTCTGAGCTCCGGTCAGAAAACCTGCTACCATGGAATCTCCTGCACCGACCGAGTTTCTGACTTTTCCCTTGCAGACGCCGCAACGGTGGCATTTACCGTTCTCGTCAATAAGCATAGCTCCGTCACCAGCCATTGATATCAGAACATTTATAGCTCCCATGTCTTTCAGTTTTCGGGCATAGCGCTCTATTTCTTCATCTTCCGAGAGGGTTACTCCGAACATCTCACCAAGCTCATGATTATTTGGCTTGATGAGGAAGGGCTTGTACTTCAGAACGTTGAGCAGAAGGTCATTTGTGGCGTCAACAACTGTCCTGATCTTTCTGTCCGAAAGTCTCTGCATGATCCTCTCATAGATGTCCGATGGAAGACTGGAAGGGATACTGCCTGCAAGCACGAGCGTATCACCGTCTGACAGCTTGTCCAGCTTTACGAAAAGTGCTTCCAGCGCCTCGTCGTCTATGTGCGGCCCCTGACCGTTGAGTTCGGTTTCTTCGCCGGCTTTGATCTTGACATTGATCCGGGAGTTGCCGGTTTTCAGTCTTACGAAATCTGATTTTATGCCCATTGCCTTGATACCGTTTTCGATAGCCTCGCCTGTGAAGCCTGCGGTGAAGCCCAGAGCAATGGACGGTGTACCAAGCTCATTCAGAACTATGGACACATTTATCCCTTTGCCGCCGAAGTACATTTCCTCCGATGATGAACGATTAACTTCGCCAAGCCTCATTTCAGCTGTGTGTACAACATAGTCGATGGCAGGGTTGAATGTTACAGTGTATACCAACTACATCACCTCCTTGATATTTGCAGCTGTCAGATATTTTTTATCACTGAGTTTATCAGTGATTATTATGACCTTATCAAGATCCGTGAAAGTTACTGAGGTAATCTGATCGAATTTGGAATGATCCGAAAGGATATATGCGGTCCTGCTGTGTCTGATCACCTCAGCCTTTATGCTCGCCTCATTTCTGTCGGGAGTGGAAACTCCGGCAGAAAGTGAGATTCCGTTTGCTCCGATGAAGCTTTTTGTGAAGTTGTAAGCCTGAAGGCTGCTGACACACTCTGCGCCGACGATCGCTTCTGTTGTATGCTTTATCTCACCGGCTGGGAGGAAAACTTTGAAGCCTCTTTGTGCAAGCTTTTTTGCGTGAACAAAGGCATTGGTAACAAATGTGACGTTTTTTGCAGAGATATAGTCTATCATTTTTTCAGTTGTTGTTCCGGCGTCAATGAATACGAAATCACCGTCTTCTATCAGTGAAGCTGCATACTTAGCTATAGCAGTCTTTTCATCATTATAAAGATGAGATTTTTCTTCAATATTCTGTTCTCCGAAGCTGAATTTGTCAATGCAGGGCATAGCACCGCCATGTATCTTGATAAGCAGTCCGCGTTCTGCAAGGTGATTAAGATCTCTCCTCACGGTAGATGCAGAAGCGCCGAGTAATGAGCAAAGCTCACTGAGCGTAACGGCATTTTTACCGTCGAGTGCATTAAGTATCATCTTATGTCTTTCTTCTGTAAGCAAAATTATCCCCGTCCTGAATATTTAATAGTATCATTATCAAACGAACATTTATGAGTGAATGTGAATGAATATGATTGATGTTGATTGAATTATATCATCAAGTGTCATAATAGTCAAGAGAATTCAATCAAAAACATTCATCGGCAGTAAATATCTGTGTAGATAAACAACAAATGACCACACGATTTGTCTATTTTGACTATGGATGATGTTTTCTCAGACGAATTGATGACGGTAATTGACTGTATAAAAAGAAATAGGTTGAACCGCATTATCATATGCGATTCAACCTATTTCTTTTTATGTTCGTTCTCATAAGACTTGATACCTGCCACTGTATCAGGTTTGAGGATAAAGTGCTTGAACAGCCAGTTGCCGCGTAAAATATCCTCACCATAGAATTGTATCTCTTTATACATTTTCTTAGGCTGAATATCGACCTCTGCACCGATAGCATCGGTGATATCCGTATTTATCGGTACAGATTTTGGAGCATATATCCTGCTCATGCCATTCATTCTGAAACCATATTTTTTCATCATTGCGCCCATTTTGCCAGGCATATATTCAAGCTCACCTATACTGTTCACGTAGACAACAGGGACTCCGAATGCCTCAATATAAGCCATA
>SFFP01000061.1 GCA_004556875.1 Ruminococcus flavefaciens | reverse complement strand
CTACATACTGCTTCATATCCGTCACACCATTTTTTTTCATGCTCTGCATCAGATTAGCAATGTCCGCTGCTTCATATCCCTGATTCTTAAGATTAGGGATTGCCTTAACGAAATCCGGATCCAGCTTCAAACCACTCTTCTCTTCAATATCCTTGATATACAGGCCTAAGCCGACCAGCTGATATTTCTGTCTCTCTTCTGGAGTAAGCTTCTCCACCTTAGCAGGGTCCAGTTTTACCTCGTTACGCAGATATTCAAGATAATCACTGACGGAATCAAAATCCTCCGGTTTTTTATCTGCCTGCTCTGCCTTCATACCAATTTCTTCCGGCTTTTCCTCTTTAGGTTTGTCTGTAAACAACTCTGCTAAAATGGAAACTACTGCCACAAATACCAAAATATGGGGAGCAAGAGTAGGAGCTAAAGCACTAACTCCTCTCATAACTGCACCACCTATACCACTGCACAAACTGCTCACTGCCGAGCATACCGAACTAGCGACTGAACATATAGCGCCCCAAATACCCATGATAATAAATCCTCCTATTCTTAAATAAAACTTACGTTATTCTTAACAAAATTGTCTTCTGCCTTTTCTCCCTGCATATACGCAGTAAAATACTCAGCAAAGGCCTGTTTGATATTGTTATCGTCCTTCTGAGCATGGTCCACAGCTGCCAGTCCCCAAGCAACAATGTCAGCTAACGAGATAATTTTATCTTCTACTACGCTGCGCAGCATTGTTGCATAGTACTCATTCCAAGCGTCCTTATGCTCATTAACTCTACGCATAATATTCGCAGGAATACCATTATCATTGCACAGTAACTCTACGGCCTTCACCTTCTGCTCTGGAGTCAGATTCTGCGCATTTATTTTTACATTTTTAAATACGCAGCGCTGATAATAATCAAATGCTGCACACGTCAGCTCTTCATCTGCCAAGGGTGCATTTTCTGTGCTGGTGTCTGCTTTAATCTGCACCTGCAGTGCCTGCCCATAATTATCCGAAAACATAATCGCCCTGCCGGCGTTCAAATTCGACAAGAACTCCTTCTGCTCCTCCTTCAAAGCCATCGTATTGCCCACGGCTTCCTTATCATCTTGGGCAAACAGACGGTGTACGATTTTGGTATTCGTATTTTTGAGCACGTCCGGCGCCAGCTTATTCGGAATCTGGTCAACGATAATAAGCCCTTCGCCATATTTACGAATTTCTGCCAGCATATCCGAGAAGGTTTCTACGCCTTGCTTCTTATTTTGGCTGTCGCCAGGCATATATTTGCTGAGCAGCCTGTGCGATTCTTCTACAAGAATGATGTGTGCATGAGCCTTTTTATCATGCAGATAACGAGCCTTTACCGCCTCATTGAAGGCAGCAAGAACAAAGCCCATAATCAAAGCCTTTTCATTGCCATTTTTAATTCCTTCCAGCTCCAGAACCACCTTGCGGTCTAATAAATCCGCAAAATTTATAGAGCGCCGCGTATTAAGCATCAAGCCCTTAGAGCCAATCACCAGACTTTGCAGGCGCGCACGGATAGAGCCTATATAATCATTCTTCAAGCGTTCGTCGAAGCCCTGCTCCTTAACAACCTTTTCAATATTGTTCAACAAATCGCCCATTGTCGGAAAGGCAAAAACACCATCGGCAAAGGGATCGGCATACTTGCTATTCTTGTTCGTGGTAATATCCCAGCCATAATCCTCATAGCATTTGTACAGAATTGTTTCAATCAGCTGCGGAATTGCTGCTTCCATGTCAAAAGCTGCCTCAATGCTGGCTTTAATCATATCTACATGCGATGTGATATTTTCATGTGGCAAAAACTCAAACGGATTCAGTCTGAACGGAGCTGCCTTTTCATTTCCCAGGGTAAAAACAAGCAAATCCTTGCAGGCCGGGTTATTGCGCAAAATGCGGTATTCTGTTTTCGCAGGCTCGATAACCAAAAACGGCAGCTTGCTTTGCAGCAAAATCTTATGGCAGGTTGTTGTTTTGCCGCTGCCCGTTACGCCAGCGATAAAAATGTGCTTATCCAGGACATCCTTATCCAGATATATCGGTGTTCTTTCGACCTCATTGCCATTTTGTACCAAATTGCCAAGATAAATACAATCTTCTTGCTCCGGTTCAGTATAGTTCAGTCCGAACTCCACCTCTTCACGCAGACGCATACCAATAACCTCTTTTTGCGGCAGGCCTGCCAGCATCGAAAGCTCATTAGTGGTAATCCAATTGCACAGTGCAAAGTCCCGACTGCAGTCCACAGGCTGGGAAAGCATCGCCCGTGCCAGCTTTTCCTCTTCGGAAATCGCTTTAGCAAAATGCCCCCGCGGCAGCTGGTAATTCTTCACCGCTGCTCTGTCGCTCGCATCAAGCTTATTGGAACGCAAAGGCACCTTGTTGCCTTGCTTGCCGGAATATAAAGCTAAAGCAGTATTTTCGAGCTTAATCAGCGCAGGCTTATTCTTCGTCAGCACATAAATTGCAGAAAGAAAGATGCCCTTGCCCTTGCCATAATCCAGACGCGGGAAGATGACCTCATCGCAATACTTTATCCATTCTCCTGCTTTTTTATTCAAATATTCGCGTGAATAGGTTTTGGAAGTACTGCTATTTGTGCCTTCCTGATCTGAAACACTGTGGCTATCGCCCTTAGTAGAGCTTGTACTGTCCGAACTCGAAGAATTCGTTCCGCCACTTTCACCCTTGCTTTCTCCGCCGCCAGTAGAAGACTGCTTAGAACTGCTAGTCGAGCTTGAGGAGCCCCCGGAACTACTGCTGGTAGTCGTAGAAACGCTGTTGTTAGTACTTACTCCCTTCGACCACCCCTTGTTTTCACCAGTGCTTTTACTATGGCTTACTGACGAGCTGGAATTTTCTCCCTTTGTCCAGCTTTGCGACTTCGACTTGCCCTCCGAGCTGCCTTCCTGCAGGCTATACTTCGCCAAAGGACTGACCGTCGTATAGGCTTCCTGCAGTGTCTGCTCCAGTTCACAGATGCTATCAGGCTGCAAAGCCTTCGCCACCAGCAGCAGGCAGAACTCCTCGCCCTGCATCACGTCGACCAGGCGGTCTACGCTCTGGAACTCTTCGTTATCCTTAATCGTTCCTGCTACGCCCTCAATACGCGAAGCATACTTCATGTGCCGCACCTTATTCAACACAGGCTCTGCCTCTTCCGGGTTGACCTCCTGCACCTTACAGCCACGGAAATTACCCTTAATACTTGCCATCAGCACATTGCGTCCGATATCACTCAAAAGCAAATCGTCATTGATGGCTTCTGACGGATTTTTGGAAAGGCCATAATAAAATTTTACGCCCTTGGCATCACCCACGATAAGATACAGAAAGTTTACGCCCGGAATCCGCACAGAGCTCAATACATTCTCCAAAGCTTCCTTACGCGGTGCCTCTTCTTCAAAGGTGATTTCATCAATCCGATAAAGAACAATATCTCTTTCCGTGATATCCTGACTGCTGCCCAACCCAAGCCTGCTATTGCTGAAATAATACTTATGCGACTGGTTAAGCACATCTAAAATTTTCACATCATTATCCATTTAGTACGCTCCTTCTGCTTCATCACACTTACGCATACTGCTTAATAATTCAACTCAACCTCTACCGGCCCAAACTTAAATTCTTTTCTCTGCAAGGCTTCGTTGTTCTCAGCTACAGCATAGGCAATTTTATTCGGTGCAACAGCACACAGATAAATCATCCAGTCCTCGTTCACCGCTGCGGGAGGAAGCTTTTGGCGGCTCTTTTTGCCCTCTTTGACCAAAAGGCCATTCTTCCTTCCGGCAGACGTAGAACTCGTATAATAAAATTCAAAACGGTCTTCTCCGGCATCAAGATAAGCAACCCATTCGTTATATTTGCTATCCCCGTTCAACAACGACTCAAAATAACCATGCTCATCACTATAGCCGACAAAGAACTTAAACTTGATTTCCTCTTCTGCCTTCTTTTCGCTGATAACCTTAATCGTCGAGCCCTTGCGACACTGTACCAAGCCAATAGCAACGCCTGTCTTGCCCGTCGGTCGCTTCAGCTTATTGGTAACATCATTTATCTTTTGGCTATTATCTGCTCCCAAAGGCTGATAGAGTTTAATGACATCGCCGCCTGTCAAAATTTCATAGCTGCGTCTGGCGCTTTTGGCCTTAATTTTGTCTTTAAGCTTAGCAATCTTTTCCTTAAAGACAGCCTGCAGAATGGGCGATTTGCTGGAGTTGCCTGCGAGAAAAATATTAATGCTCTTGCTTTCCTTCGCAACCTCATAATATTTATCCTTGCTGAAGTTGACCAGCAAGGCATCAAAAAAGCTTTCCACGCCCTGCTCAATCCTCGTGCGCAAAACCTTCGTCAGCTCCTCGCTATTAAGCAGCAAATCTACAGCCTTCGTCTCACCGGAATTAGTAAACAACTCTATCTTGAGCTTGCCATCACGGAACCAGGGTGATGCCGCCGGCTTCGTGAGCTGCACTCCATTTTGCACCTGTCCTTTACTAGCTTCAGGCAGCTCGCCTTCCCAGAAGCCGCGTAGCCTTTCCATCAGCTGACGCATATTGCTATACGCTTCCTGCGAATCGGACAGCAGGCCCTCATAGCCCACGAAGCGCTCGCACTCCGGCGGCTTAACAAAGGCAATGTTTTCCTTGCGCAGCAAAGCCTTATTTTTGCAAAAAACATGAAACGCTAATAGCTCCAGCAGATTCTCGCCGCCTAGATACTTGTCACCGCCATCGCCAAAATGCTCAATGACATAATGGTATCTGCGTTCCTTAACGCCGTTTGCCTTGCGCCAGATGCCAAAATCAAAGTCCGTCGTACCGCCGCCAAAATCAAAAATTGCATAGGCTATTTTTTCATTTTCCTTTGGGAACAGCTTATACTCCTGCAAAGCACAGACGGCATATGCCGCAGGCTCGCTCACGCCCTGCTCCACGCTGAACTGCTCCATGCACTGCTTGTCCTGCAGAACTGCCATAGGCAGAGAACGCATGATACCCTTACGGAAGCTCTTTAAAATGCGGTTGCGCACCTCAAGCGTATAGGTCACAGGGAAGGAGAGCAGGTATTCCATGTAAATACGCTTGGTATACTGATTGTTGATATAAAGACCGATATAATAAGCATATAGCTCTATCGGATCAAAGCTGTTTTCCGGCAGCTCCGCATAAGGCGGCAGATCAATTTCCTTGCCCTTGGTATCGCGGACACGCACTCTGCGCTCCGGGTCGCCTGCCCATTGCTTAAGCTCCGCAAAAAACGAGAAATAATTGCCTGAGCTTTTATTGTTTTTCCAATCATCAAAGGCTGTATGCGAAGAGGTGGCGTCCTCCCAATGCGTCAGCGGTCTGCCGCCAGACTGCTGATAAGCATTCTCGAAGCTTGCTATATCAATAAATTCCATGACCGTCGGATTTTCGTAATCCTTGATTTTCGGCTCTGCCTGCACATTGCCGATACCAATGCGCACAGGCTCGATGGCATCGCTGTCGTCCTGTGTCATAACGACTGTCGACTTCGTACCAAAATCAATGCCGACCACTCCTCCGTCCACGATGTCGCGGCGAGGGTCGCGTGCGTAAAAGGAGCGGGTTGCTGTCGGCAGCATTCTTTCCTGCTTAATTACTGCATCCCAAAGCTCCCAGGAGCCACGGTTCGGATCCTCCAGCAGCATCTTGTCATATTCCGTAAGATCAAAGCGCATCTTATCGCACGCCAGCAAAGAAGCCTGCAAGTCATCTACCAAAGCAGCATCTGCATTTTTGCTCAGCTCATTTAAAGCCTTGTCTAATTCCTGCTTGCTTTTTGGCTCTTGCCAATAACCTAATTCTTGCAAAACCTTCGCCAGCTCGCTCTTTTTCTGCCATGCAACAGTAATTTGATTATTTGCTACAGTCAAAAGTGCTTTTTCTTTTAATACCTGCAACAATAAATAAACCTTGCGCACCTCTATATCAGTAATAACAGGTACCAAGCCCTTGTCCAAAATAAAGGTAAGGCGTTTTTGTTTAGAAGGAATACGGCAAATAAGCAAATCAAGAGCATAATATTGGTCGTAACCATTAAAGCCGCGAAAACCATCACTATTTTTGTATATATAGGCAAAGTATTTTCCCTTTTTAATATAAAGAGTGTAGTAATCACGACTATATAGTTTTTGAAGAAGCTTTTGTATTTTGGTAAAATCATCAAAATCCATAAAGTCAAATTTTAAGCCCTTCACAGGAAGCTCAGGCTGATCGCATTTTCCACTATGATTGCGAAACGTATACTCCGTCTTCAGACTTAACTTCGCCGCATCCTCAAAAATAAAATGCGCTTCAGGGGCAGGCGGCAGCAGCACGTGGCAGTTGCTGAAGCGAATAACCTCTTTTTGCGAGTTCAACCAATCTTCTACCTTTTCCATTAAAGCGGGCAGCCTGTCTTGGAAATTCATAATACCGCCGAAAAATTTCAGCAGATTTTCCTCAATAGGCAGCTGCTGCACCCTTTTTATTGTTGTGCCAGCAGGAGAAATGTTTGCGTAGCTTTCCGGCTTCGCTGTTAGGTTCGGCATCTCATTCACCTCCTGCATAGCTTCCACCCCCCCAAAATTTTTTGCCATCATGCGGCGATTCTTGTTCTTCTTCATGAATTTATAGCTCCTTTACTCATGCTCTCGTTAACAAAGCTGCTTAATACTCCAGCTTAACCTTCAGCGGAGAGAACTTAAACTCCTCCCGCTTCAATGCCTCATCATCTGCTGCCACGGTATATTCTATGGTAGCAGGTGCAACGGCACGCAGATAAATCGTCCAGTCCTCGTTGACAGCCTCCTGCGGCAGGCGCAGATGGCAGTTTTTGACCATCGTATTATTTTCAACGCGCAAGCCCTTGCTTCTGCCTGCTGTTGCGGATTTCGTGTAATAAAACTCAAAGGAAGCATCTCCTGCATCCCAGTACGGAATCCAAACATTATATTGCTGCTCGCTAGTCATCAGCGCTGCAAAATAACCGTCCTCATCCTTATCGCCAAGGAAGCAGCTGAATTTTATTTCCTCGTCAGCCTTGCGCTCATTGATAACCTTGATTTTGGAACCTGGGCGGCATTTTACCAGACCAATAGCCACGCCCGTTTTCGCCGTCGGCCTTTCTGCGACCTGCAAATCCTCGCTGACCTTCAGCTCCTTGAGCTTGGCAGCAGCCTCCTCTGTTCCCAAAGGCGGGAACAGCTCTATGAACTCCTTCATATCCTTCTGCGCAACTCTTTTGCTGATTTCATTTTGATATTTAGTAATCAGCTTTTGGAAAACAGCCTTCAAAATCAACGATTTGCTGGAATTACCGGCTAAAAATACATTGATTTTGGAAATCCCATGCCGCTGCTCGTCTTCACCAAGCGCCGCTGCATACTTACTGCTATTTTTTATCAGTGCATCAAAGAAGGCATCTACACCTTGATAAATACGCTGCTCCAAAATCTTTTTCAGTTTCGCTTCGTCAGTACGAAGCGAAAAATTTTCTGCGACGCTGCCATCGTTTTTAAATAAAGACAGCTTAAGTTGCCCATCTTTAAAATAGGTTATTTCCTGCTTTTGTGCCTCTGACGTATCTCTTCTAGTCGTATAAGCATCAGCCTCCACAGCTCTGCCTTCCCAGAAGGGACGCAGCTTTTCCATCAGTGAGCGCATATTGCTGCGTGCCTCTTGGGAATTTCTCAATAAAACCTCGCTGCCGGAAAACTCCTTGCACTCTGGCGGACAAAAGAAGCTTATCCCGGTCTTGCGCAAAGCATCTGCATTGGCCTTAAACACTTCAAAAGCCAAAAGCTCCAGCAAATTCTCACCGCCAAGATACTTGTCGCCACCATCGCCAAAATGCTCGATGACGTAGTTAAAGCGTCTCTCCTTCGGCACCTTCGCCTTGCGCCAGATGCCAAAATCAAAATCCGTCGTACCGCCGCCAAAATCAAAAACAGCATAAGCTATTTTTTCATCATTTTGCGGACGCAGGTGATACTCCTGCAAAGCACAAACAGCATAAGCCGCAGGCTCGCCCACGCCCTGCTCTACATGGAATTTCTGCATACATTGCTCGTCCTGCACAATGCCTTGGGGCAGAGAATGCCTGAGGCCTCTCCGAAAACTGTTTAAAATACGCTTGCGTACATCAAGCGTATAGGTCACAGGGAAGGAAAGCAGATATTCCATAAAAATCTTGCCACGATGCATATTATTGATATACAAGCCAATGTAATAGGCGTAAATCTCTATCGGGTCAAAGTCTCCCTCATGTAACTCGGCATAAGGCGGCAGCAGAATTTCTTTTTTCTTCTTGTCGCGGATACGGATATTTCTGCTGCTGTCGCCTGCCCATTGCTTCAGCTCGCCAAAGAAAGCAAAATAATTCTCTGTCTTATCAATATTATTCCAGTCCTCAAAAGCAGTATGGGAAGTAGTGATATCTGCCCAGCTGGTCAGCGGTCTTCCCTCACGGCTGGCATAAGCCTGCATAAAGCTTTCAATATCTATGAACTCCATAACCGTCGGGTTTTCGTAATGCTTGGCTTTGACTGCTGCGTCGAGCTGTCCGCTGCCCACGCGAATCGGTGTAATCGTTTCCGTATCGCCCTTAATGGCTACGACTGTCGACTTAGTGCCAAAATCAATGCCGACAAGCCCGCCCTCGAGAATATCTGTGCGCGGGTCGCGTGCGTAGAAGTACCTTCCAACCTCTACCTTATTTTCCGTTTCATCGTGCAGCGCATCCCAAAGCTCCCACGAGCCACGGTTCGGATCCTCCAGCTGCATCTTATCGTAAGCTGTGAGATCCGCACGCACAGTATCGCGCACGAGCAGATTGCCAGTTAATTCGTCAACGTTTAAATGCAGATTTTTTATTTTGCTGCAATCAGGCTGAGGCGCATTCTTCCACAATTTATATTTTGCTAAGCAGCTTTGCACCTGCGCCAGTTTTGCAGCTTCTACAACTAAGTTCCCGCCCTTAAACTGCACCAGCTGCTGTTGGACTAAATTGACAAGAGCTTCGTATTCTATATCTAATTCCACATTCTTTAAAACAGGATACAATTCCTTTTCTAAAATATACTGCAGCCTGTCCTGCTTTTGCGGAAGCCTGCTTATGCGCAGCTCATAACCATAAAAATAGTCATTTAAGCTATACACAAGAGTATTATTGTCAGAATTATATGCAGCATATCTATGTGGGCCACCTAAATAAACAATAAACAAAGGCTGTTTTGCATATATCTTGCCCAAAAAACTGTCTATGCTTTCAGGCTTTGCATTTTCTTGCTGTTTTGCATATATCTTGCCCAAAAAACTGCCTATGCTTTCATGCTTTGCATTTTCTTCTGATAATG
>SFFP01000060.1 GCA_004556875.1 Ruminococcus flavefaciens | reverse complement strand
TGCGGAAACAGGCATGAAGCCTATTTCAAAGCTCTATAACTGCAGCTTTATAGTGTCGTTTCTGCCTTTTGTATTGCTGATTATAAGCTCTGTAGAAAGCATATCAGAAGGTTTTTCGTTCATGGGAACGAGCTGGTACGGAGCTGATGCGTTCTGGGATACCTTTACATGGAACGGAATTCTTGTTTTTAGTGTCATTATCCCTGTGTTTCCGCTGATGATATTCTGGCAGCTGCTTTATATCATTAAGAGAGCAAAGTACAGGAAGAAGATCAGTGAGCAAAGAGTAGTAAGTAGTGATTAGTAAGTAGTTAGTAGTGAATAGAAAGCTCCCCGATACATTAGTGTCGGGGAGTTTATTTGTTAAATAATGAAAATATGTAAAGCTTACTTGACAAAAAATGTAAAGCGTGCTATACTATAATCACGGAAGAAGTAAAGTGAACTTTACATTCGGAGAGGTGATATTATGTTTATGGTAATAAAAGATTTTGTTGATGCGGCATTACCGTGGGTGGCAGTCAGTGTTGGACTTGCTGTGGTTATGGCTTACAGTGATACTGCTAAGGATAAGGAGAAAAAGCATGAAAAATAAAATACAGGAGCTTCGGAAAGCCCGAAAGGTCACGCAGCAGGAACTTGCCGACGCTCTCAGTGTCACGCGTCAGACCATCATATCACTGGAAAACGGAAAATACAATGCGTCACTCACACTTGCTCACAAGGCGGCGCAGTTCTTCGGCGTTACTATCGAGGAGCTGTTCATTTTCGAGGGCGATGAAAACTTATAAGGAGAACTATTATGGAAGAATTTAAGAAAAAAATAAAGTTCAGATTTCAGTTATGCACAATGTATACGTGTTCGGGATTAATGTTATATTTCTTACTCAGTCGATTCACCGAGAATGTTCCCGACTTCTCAAGAGGAATGTTGGCAGGACTTCTTGTTGGCGGCGACTTGCTTGCGGTATTTTATATGATAAGATGTTTTGTTCTTCTGCATGATGAGAAGAAACTGAAAGAGGCATACATCAAGTCCAAAGACGAACGCAACAAAGAGATCTCCAAAGAGACAATGCGTACCGCATCAGTTATCTCCCTGATGTGTACAGGACTTGCAATAATAATCACAGGCTTTTTCAGCAAGACAGTAAGCATAACACTTTTTATAGACATGACAGCAGGTGTTTTGATAACAGTACTTGTAAATCTGTATTACAACAAAAAAATGTGAATTTGTAAAGTAGGAACATTATGGAGAATTTCAGAATTACAATAAAAAGATGTAAAACAAAAACTCCCCGATACCTGTCCGTATCGGGGAGTAATTTTATGTTCGTTTGTACATAGTACACGTTAAACTGCCGTAAGCGATAGCAGACTATCCGTTTTACATAGAGTGAGCGAGTTTACGAGCGTCAACGTGGACGGGTGCAGCGTCACGCTGCAAAAACTCCCCGATACCTGTTCGTATCGGGGAGTAATTTTATATTCGTATGTGCACGTTAGTTTTCAAGCGGAAATATTCCGTTTAATCAATCTTCAACGAAGAGCGTCACGCTGCTTACTTCTCAGCGAGCTTTGTGAGGTACTCGTAACGATTAGCTGCTGTCTTTTCAGCCTTCTCGAACAGCTCCTTAGCACGATCAGGGAATGAACGTGTGAGTGCGCTGTAACGAGCTTCGTTCATGATGAAGTCCTGATAAGACTCTGTAGGAGCCTTAGAGTCGAGCTGGAATGGGTTCTTGCCCTCAGCAGTAAGACGAGGATCATAACGGAAGTTGTTCCAGTAGCCGCACTTAACAGCCTTCTCCATCTCAGACTGACAGTTAGTCATACCGCCCTTGATTGAGTGCATCTCACAAGGTGCATAGCCGATGATGAGTGAAGGACCCGGATAAGCCTCAGCTTCCTTGATTGCCTTGAGTGTCTGGTTCATGTCAGCACCCATAGCGATCTGTGCAACATAGATGTAGCCGTAGCTCATAGCGATATCAGCAAGGCGCTTCTTAGCGATTGCCTTACCTGCTGCTGCGAACTGTGCAACCTGACCGATGTTGGAAGACTTGGAAGCCTGTCCGCCTGTGTTGGAGTAAACCTCGGTATCGAATACCATGATGTTTACATCTTCACCTGTAGCGAGAACGTGGTCAAGACCGCCGAATCCGATATCGTAAGCCCAGCCGTCACCGCCGAAGATCCATACTGACTTCTTGGAGAGGTAGTTCTTGTTTTCAAGGATATCTGACTTCTTGTCGCACTGGCAGTCACACTTCTCGAGTGCAGCAACGAGAGCAGCTGTTGCAGCTGTATTCTTTGCACCGTCGTTAACTGTTGCGAGGTACTCATCAGCAGCAGCCTTAACCTCTGCAGAAGCCTTGTCGCTTGCAGCGATTTCCTTTACTTCCTCAATGAGTCTCTCACGGATAGCCTTCTGACCGAGATACATACCAAGACCGTGCTCAGCGTTGTCCTCGAAGAGTGAGTTAGCCCATGCAGGACCGTGGCCGTTTGCATCAACAGTGTAAGGTGATGTAGCAGCAGGACCGCCCCAGATAGAAGAACATCCTGTTGCGTTGGAGATGTACATTCTTGAACCGAAGAGCTGAGTGATGAGTCTTGCATATGAAGTCTCAGCACAGCCTGCACATGAACCGGAGAATTCAAGGAGAGGCTTCTTGTACTGGCTGGAGATAACATTAGCATCAGTTGCTACATCAGCCTTCTCTGTAACCTTAGCAACACAGTAATCGAATACTGCCTGCTGTGGCTCCTGTGACTCTCTTGGAACCATCTTGAGTGACTTAGTCGGGCAGACACCGATACATACGCCGCAGCCCATGCAGTCCATAGCAGAAACAGCGAGAGTGTACTTGTACTCGCTCTTTACGATCGGCTTAGGAGCGATCTTGATGTTTTCAGGAGCAGCAGCAACCTCAGCCTCTGTCAGAGCGAATGGACGGATAGTTGCGTGAGGACATACGAATGAACACTTGTTACACTTTGCACAAGTATCCTGATTCCATTCTGGAACCATAACAGCAACTCCGCGCTTTTCGTATGCAGAAGCACCCTGCTCGAATGTACCATCAACGTGATCTGTGAATGCAGAAACAGGGAGAGTGTCACCGAGCATCTTGCCTACAGGGTTCATGATGCCGTCAACCATCTTGACGAGCTTCTCTGGACCCTCGAGCTTAGCAGGTGCGGAATTATCAACAGCATTTGCCCACTCAGCAGGAACATCTACCTTGACATAAGCGTTTGCGCCTGCGTCGATAGCCTTCTCGTTCATCTGAACGATCTCGATACCCTTCTTCATGAACTTCTGAGCCTTTTCCTTCATGTAGCTGATAGCCTCAGCCTCTGGAAGAACCTTTGAAAGTGAGAAGAATGCAGACTGGAGAATTGTGTTTGTACGCTTGCCAAGACCGATCTCCTGTGCAAGGTCTATAGCGTTAACCAGATAGAGCTGGATGTTGTTCTTTGCGATATACTGCTTTGTATCAGCTGTGAGGTGCTGATCGAGCTCCTCAGGCTTCCACTGGCAGTTGATAAGGAATACACCGCCCGGCTTTACATCGTTTACCATCTTGTAGCCCTTGAGGATGTATGATGGGTTATGACAGGCAACAAAGTCAGCCTTGTTTATGTAGTAAGGGCTCTTGATTGGCTTATCGCCGAAACGGAGGTGTGAGATAGTGATACCGCCGGTCTTCTTTGAGTCATACTGGAAGTAAGCCTGAACGTACTTGTCAGTGTGGTCACCGATGATCTTGATAGAGTCTTTGTTTGCACCAACTGTACCGTCACCGCCGAGACCCCAGAACTTGCACTCGATTGTGCCTTCTGCTGCTGTATTTGGAGCATCTTCCTCAGCAAGTGAGAGGTTTGTAACGTCATCAACGATACCGAGTGTGAACTGTGGCTTAGGATCAGCCTTAGCGAGCTCAGCATATACAGCGAATACAGATGCAGGAGGAGTATCCTTGGAACCGAGACCGTAACGTCCGCCGATAACCTTGATGCCTGTTCTGCCTGTAGCATTGAGAGCAGCTACTACATCGAGGTAGAGAGGCTCACCGAGAGAGCCGGGCTCCTTTGTTCTGTCGAGTACAGCGATCTTCTTTGCTGTTGCAGGGATTGCCTCAACGAGCTTTTCAGCTGAGAAAGGACGGAACAGGCGAACCTTAACGAGACCAACCTTCTCACCGTTCTTGTTCATGTAGTCGATAACTTCCTCTGCAACGTCACAGATCGAACCCATAGCAACGATTACGCGCTCTGCATCAGCAGCACCGTAGTAGTTGAAGAGCTTGTAGTCTGTACCGAGCTTTGCATTTACCTTGTTCATGTACTCCTCAACGATTCCGGGAACAGCGTTGTAGTAGGAGTTGCAAGCCTCACGGTGCTGGAAGAAGATATCTCCGTTCTCGTGAGAACCGCGCATTGTAGGATTCTCAGGATTGAGAGCACGGTCACGGAATGCCTTAACAGCATCCATATCGCACATTTCCTTGAGATCTTCGTAATCCCAGATCTCGATCTTCTGGATCTCGTGTGATGTACGGAAACCATCGAAGAAGTTGATGAAAGGAACACGGCTCTTGATGGTAGCGAGATGAGCAACAGCAGCAAGATCCATAACTTCCTGCGGATTTGTCTCAGCGAGCATTGCAAAACCGGTCTGACGGCAAGCATAAACGTCAGAGTGGTCGCCGAAGATGTTAAGTGCGTGAGAAGCTACGCAGCGTGCAGAAACGTGGAACACGCATGGAAGCAGCTCGCCGGCGATCTTGTACATATTCGGGATCATGAGGAGAAGACCCTGAGAAGCAGTATAGGTTGTGGTAAGAGCACCAGCGTTCAGAGAACCGTGAACAGTACCGGCTGCACCGGCTTCGGACTGCATCTCCTCAACCTTAACGGTAGTACCGAAAATGTTCTTGACACCCTGAGCGGACCACTGATCAACATAGTCTGCCATAGGGCTGGAAGGTGTGATTGGGTAGATACCAGCAACTTCCGTGAAGGCATAAGAAACATATGCGGCAGCGTTGTTACCGTCCATGGTTTTCATTTTTCTTTTGATTGCCATAGGAATGACCTCCTAAAATAGTATTAAAAATAGGGTTATAGGAATGTTTAACGGGTCAAACGTTAACCATGTATAACTACTAAAACATTATATCACAAAACAAAAATTTTGTAAACACCTTTTTTAATTCTTTGTTACAAATTTATCAGAATAATTTTTGGCAGATTGCCTATATTACGCCAATTTGTCAATCTTTTCTGAGTTGTTTTACTTCAAAATTGTACACCTGTCAGTATTTTTGGTGATTATATTGTGAGAAATGTGGTATAAATTATACTCAAAGTTGTGCATATTTACAAAAGTTTAAGGATTTGCTTGACGAAATAGCTTAAATACGGTATAATATCTATAGTGTTAAATAATTCTTAATTATTAACACTCGTTTTGTTGTCTCCTTTCTTTTGTTCTACACATATTTATTTTCATCTGTTTATCTAAACAAGCAGGGCATATGCCCTGCTTATTTTTTTGCGTGCAGTGCCTGCGCTCACTTGCTCTGCGGTAAAGCTTTGTGGCGTTCGGATTTACCGCCGCGAGGGGATAGACGATAAAATAGTATCACAGCGAGATAGCTTGAGACTATTGGCAGAAGGCTGAGGCTGAACGCTAAGCACTATTAACTCAAAAACAAGTAATATATTAGTCCGTATGCAGCTGCGGCGGTACAGCCGTAGAGTATGACAGGCCCTGCAATGGTGAATATCTTTGCGCCCACGCCGAGGATAAGTCCCTCTGATTTTGCCTCGATAGCAGAAGAGCTTATGGCATTTGAAAAGCCTGTGATAGGTACAAGAGTGCCTGCACCTGCGTGTTTGGCAAGCTTCTGATACCAGCCGAAGCCTGTGCACAGAGAGCTTAGTCCGACGAGTATAATTGAAGTCCATGTGCCTGCTTCTGTACGTTCAAGGCCGTATGCCTCAAATAAGGTCAGAAGTATCTCTCCGAGAGCACATATAGTTCCGCCCACAAGAAATGCAAAGGCGATATTTGCTTTATAGTTTGATTTGGGCGAAGCCTGCCGTGTCATATCGCTGTAAAGCTCAGGTGTTATTTTCATATTATCAGCTCCTTCCGCAGTATTATCTGCGGAAATTGTTTTTTTATACATATCGTGAATATAGCTGTCGTTTCTTAGTTCTTACATATGATATCTTCGGCATATACATTAGTAAATGTATATGAAAGAGGTGATATGTTTGAAAACACAGCCAGAAGGGCGTGCGGTCATGCTCGGAAGGTATATTATCGAAAACAGGACAACTGTCCGCGGAGCTGCTAAAAACTTCGGCATCTCAAAGAGCACAGTTCACAAAGATGTAAGCGAAAGGCTGAAACAGGAAGACCCTGAGCTTTACTCACAGGTCAAGGATATACTTGAAATAAACAAGCAGGAGAGGCATATCCGCGGAGGTCTTGCGACAAAGCGGAAATATGCCGAGATAGCCTGCCGCAGGAAAAAGAATATATACAAATAAAAAAGGCAGCATCTGAAAATGATGCTGCCCTTTGCATTATAAGCCTGCAAGCTTTTTGAACTTGATGTAGAATTCACTGAGTGAATTTCTTCCTGTAAGCATTGCCTCGTCAACGTAAGCTCCGATATACTTTCCGTCGCGGAACACATAGTATTTTGAATCTTCGCCCTTTACAAGGTCGATCTTGAGGCTGCCGCCCTCTTTGAATTTGAATTCTGCCGTCATAACAGGATCTTTCAGCTCAGGTTTTGCATCAACTTCTGTGCCTGATAACTTGAGAACGGAGAATGCGCTGAAGAAGTTGTTGAATGAAACATAATTCTCACCTGAGTCAAAATCAATAGTTTTGCCGTTATACTTGCAGTCCATATTCTCGATATCAATTTCGCAGGTGTCTTTGTTGTCTATGTAGCTGAAGCTGAAGCCGCTTATATCATATGCGGTCGCACAAACATAATTCTTAACGATGTAGTCATAAGGCTCTGACTGTATGATATCGAGGTCGCCCTTGTAATAAAGCTCGACCTGTTCATCGTCTACGAGTATGAAACAGTATGTAGGGTCGTCCTCATTTGTGCTCATGAGGAGGTGACGCTCAGTGCCGTCAATTCCCTTGATAACAGCTTCTCCTGTTGGTTTGTCAAATCCGTATTTTTTAGGATCGTCAAGCTTTTCGTCAAGCATTTCAACAGCTTCGAGACGGACAAGATCATTCAGAGCCGCAGTTACAGCGGTCTGATCAAGCTCGATACCGGAATACTCATCAGGAAGCGACCATTTCTGAGTGTCGGGATCGTAGGTAAGGTCACATAACTTCTTACCGTCCTTATAGCTTGTGAATTCCTTGATATCATACAGTGAATAAGGAACTATCATTTTATCCTTGAGCAGCAGTCTGTCAAGCTTTAAAACGCTTCCGCGCTCTGCATCTATAGCATAGACGTTGTTCTTGCCGTCAACGGTAACGTAGTAATACTCACCTGTAGGACTTTCGTTTCCCACATAGATGGTATGAGTGCCCGAAGGATCGGTCACCTCGATCTTATCGGGAGCATCAAGACCGTACATTTTGAGCTTGTCGTCTGTGACTTCGCCGTATTTTGTATCTGCTGTAAGATCTGAAAGATATGAGCATATGAGCTGATAATAGGTCTGGTCAAGCTTGAATTCTTCGTTGTCAAGCTTCCATAAATCGTCATTCTTTTCAGCTGTATAAACCTCGTCACCTTTGGAAAATACTATCTTTGTGACGCTGTACGGATCAAAGCTGAAAAGCTTATTGTCAGCCACATCTGCGGCTTTGTGCTGTTTTTCCTTGTTCTGCTTATTCTTTACAGCCATTAAAGCTCCGACAGAGCCGCCTGCGATTATAAGCAGAATGATAAGTGCGATAATAGGTTTTTTCATCAGGAATATCTCCTTTTAAGCCATACGCCGATACCAATGATCGCGATGATCGCAGGTATAACGTATACTATAACCATAACGGAAGTAGCTTCCTTTGAGTCCTTGAATGTCATGTAGTCATAAGAATTGAACTTGTTTCCTACGCCGAACTTTATATCACTGTCATACAGCCATGTGTTGCTGAAAAGTGCAAGCATCTGTGTACCGCTGACAGACGGAGCGATTACCTCGCTGTCGATGATAGCGGACGTTCCGATGACAACCATTTTTCCGCCTGATGTCTTGTTGTAAGAGTAGTAGCCGAAGTCAAGGTCAAGACCTGTGAGCATTTCGTTAGCCTGCTGTGCTGTTACTTCATCACCGCCCATTGCCTTGCTGACTGTGGTATAGCCTGACTCTGAATTGATGTTCTTGATTATTGAAGAACGCTCTGTATAAGCCGCGCCCGGGAAGCTGTCTTCGGGGATCTCGGTGAGGCTTCGGGTATTGGTGATACCTGCTATATAAGCACCGTTGTTTATAAGATCATTAAGGTCTGATGTAAGGTCTTCCGTGAATTCATCGTTGTATCTTCCGCCTGCAGGGTACTCAACGCGGAAGTAATTCTCGCTCTGCTTTGAGTCTCTGTCCTGAAGCATATTTGCAGGGAGAGTTTCGGTAACGTAGTTGTAATCGAGGATAAGTCCGAACTTTTCCATTACAGCCTCTATGTTGTAGAAGCGTCCCTCAGTGTCACAGGGGTCGATAAGGAATGAAAGCGAACCGCCGTTGTCAGCGTAATCGTTGAGGAGATCTCTTTCCTTGTCTGTGATGTCTTTCTGAGGACCTGCAAGGTAGATGATGCTTGCGTTGTCGGGGATAGCACCTGCCTTGTCAAGGTCAAGCTCCTGAACGTCATAGTCATTTGACTTGAGCTGTGAAGCGTAGATAGAGAAGTTGTCGTTTATAGACTTTTCACCGTGACCTGTGAGGAAGTATATTGTCGGGAGAGAACCTTTTGTGCATATTGATATTGCGGCAGAGATAAGCTCTTCACCTGCGTACTGACGCACACCGTCCTGACTCTGCTGGAATACCTTTGCGTGGTTTACCTTTTTGATGACGTTGTTGCATTTTACAAAGATATCACCGTTTGCTGTTCCGAGAACTCCTTCAGGGTCGAGCTCGGATGCGAGAGCGGCATTTTCATTTGGCTCAAAGCAGGTGAGCTTGATGTTGTCATACTCGCCAAGCTGTGTGAGAGTATGATATAATGGAAGAAATTCTGAAGCGTCTGCCTCGTTGAAATATTTGAGGAGCGAAAGATAGTAGATATCTATATGTTTGTCGGAATTTTCAGCGATGAGCTTTTTTGTCTGTTCGCTGAGAGTGTATTTCTTTGAAGGTGTCATATCGAAACCTTTATCGTAATAGCTTGCGATAATGTTTATCGGTATGAATATAACAAGTATGAGAAGGGCAGTTATAAGAGCTATAGTGCCCGAAAAATTCTTTTTCTTCTTCATGTCGGCTTACCCCCTGTTCCAGCGTCTCTTCTCGATGGAGATATATGTCCATGCGAGGA
>SFFP01000059.1 GCA_004556875.1 Ruminococcus flavefaciens | reverse complement strand
ATATTAAACGGAAAGAAACACATTCATTTTATCGGCATAGGCGGTTCGGGTATGTACCCTCTGGCTCAGATACTCCATTCACAGGGCTATTACCTGACAGGTTCTGATAATAACGAGACTGAAACTCTTGATGCCGTAAGAAAAATGGGCATTCCCGTTTTCATAGGTCAGAGAGCAGAAAATATCAAAGGAGCTGACCTCATCGTACACACAGCAGCAATAATGGCTGATAATCCTGAGCTTGTAGCCGCAAGAGCAAGCGGTGTCCCTGTGCTTGAGCGTGCAGACCTTCTCGGCATCGTTACAAGCTGGTATGACAACGCTATATGTGTTTCGGGTACTCACGGAAAGACCTCCACAACTTCAATGATCACACAGATTCTATTTACCGCAGGTGTCGACCTTTCTGCATATATCGGAGGAAAGCTCCCGTGTATCGGCGGCAGCGGTGTTGCAGGAAAAAGTGATATAATGGTATGTGAGTCATGTGAATTCGAGGATCATTTCCTTAAATTCTTTCCTGATATATCAGTTATCCTTAATATCGACGCAGATCACCTTGACTATTTCGGAACTCTTGAAAATATCATCAAGTCATTCCATAAATTCAACGAGAACACTTCAAAATGTATAATCATAAACGGCTCTGACGCAAACTCAATGAAGTCGCTTGATGGCATCAGCGGCAAGGAGATAATCACATTCGGCAAGGACAGCTCTTGCGATTATTACCCTGAGAACGTCAAGCACGAAAACGGTCTTCTTACCACCTATGACGCTATGTACAAGGGTGAAAAGCTTGGAACTGTCACTCTTCATGTTGCAGGTATCCACAATGTGCTCAATTCTCTTGCTGCTGTTGCTGCTGCACGATATGTGGGCGTAAACTTTGAGTTCATACAGAAAGGTCTCGAGGACTTCCGCGGAGCTAAGCGCCGTTTTGAAAAGCTTGGCTTTGAAAAGGGTATCACCGTTGTCGACGACTACGCTCACCACCCGACAGAGCTTGAAGCTACTCTCAATGCCGCAATGGAAATGAACTTTAATCATGTGTGGGCAATTTTCCAGCCTTTCACATTCTCACGCACAAAGCTCCTGCTTGACGACTTTGCAAGAGTATTACAGATCCCCGATCACGCAGTTCTTACCGACATCATGGGAAGCCGTGAAAAGAACACCTATGGCATCTTCACACGCCATCTTGCCGAAAAGATTCCTGATTGTATATGGTTCCCACAGGACGAGACAGCTGAGTGGACTGACGAAAGAAAATACGCAAACTTTGAACAGATATGCGACTATGTCTGCGAACACGCTCAGGAGGGCGATCTCGTTATCACTCTCGGATGCGGTGACGCTTACAAGATCGCCAAGATGATACTTAAAAAGCTTTCGGAGGAATAATTATGCTGAAGGATAAAGAAATCGCTGTTTTCAACTATATCAAGTCCCGTCTCAGCGACGGTATGTCGCCGTCTGTACGCGAGATAATGGACGCTATGGGCTTTAAATCCACTTCTACCGCTCATCGCTACATCGAGACACTCGTGCGTGAGGGACTTATTGAAAAAACAGGAAATCTCAACCGCACACTTCGCCTGCCAAACAGCGGAACTACCTCTGTTCCCGTTATGGGTACTGTCACTGCAGGTCAGCCTATCACAGCTGTTGAAGATATCACAGGATATATCGGCTTTGAAGCACCGGGCATCGATCCTCAGGAGCTTTTTGCTCTGAAGATCCGCGGCGAAAGCATGATCGACGCAGGTATACTCGACGGTGATATAGTTATCGTAAAGCGTGTCAACTACGCCGAAAACGGGGATATAGTCGTTGCCTTCATCGACCACGAGGAAGCTACCGTAAAGCGCTTCTTCAAGGAAAAGGGACATTACCGCTTACAGCCCGAAAATACCACTATGGAGCCGATCATCGTAGACGAAGTGGAAATCCTCGGCAAAGTCATCGGTCTCAAGCGTTATTACTAAGCAGCGCATATTATCAGGTAAAAGCTATGACAATTGATGAAATAATGAACCTTATAAACCGTTCCCTGTTCGCTTCCGTTGGATATACTGACGAGGAAAACAGACAAAATATTCGCAAGGTCTTCTGTGTATGGCATAAAGGATTAGGCAGACATCTTATCTCGACAAACACAAGCTCTTCTCATGTAAAAAGCCTTATCAAAAACAATAATGCCTGCCTGTATTTTTCAGACGATGATACATTTGAGGGCATATGTTTATACGGACAAGCTGTTGTCCGCCATGAACGTGAATACAGAGAGCTTCTCTGGAATGAGGGCGATGAAAAATACTACCCCAAAGGCATAGATGACGAGGATTACTGTGTACTTGAATTTACAGCTGACAGCGGCAGATATTACCGCTATGACGGTAAAGGAGAGCTTTCAAAGGAAGATATAGACACTTACGACAGAGACAAAAAGTACGAAAACGGATATTCAAATCTAAAAGGAAAGAGTTGATAATAATGCAGGACAAGCACGAAAAGACCGACCTTAACGATATAATATCAGCATTCGCTCAAAACAATCCAGATAATACCAACACTCCGTCAGAACACAAAATGACTTCGGAAGAAGCTGCCGCAAAAGTTGATGAACTATTCGCTCAGGCAAGAGAACAGAATAACCGCAAAAACAAGAAAAAGTCCCGTTCTTCCGATGACTTTTCACAGTCAGCAAACTTCACATCAGCTCTATCAGAAGCCGATGATACTGAGAGTAAGGTTTCCAAGCTTTTCAACAACAAAGTGGAAAAGAAAGCTTCTGCACAAACTAAAGAAGAAAAACTTTCGTCTGATGTGGCTTCGCTTTCAGAAGAACTTACAAAAGGAAAGCTCTCATCTGAAGAAGCCGAAGAAAAGATATCCCAGCTGCTTACAGATGCCAAAAATCCAAACGCCAAAACATCAAGATCAAACATCTCAGCTAAGGGAATTGAACTCATTATAGTGACAGTTGTTTCAATCATCCTGTTTATCATAACAATGGACTCAGGTCTGCCCGGACCGCTTTCACCCATCGCTATACTTCTTCCTGCACTGTTCGGAATAGGTTACAGACTGTTCAAAAAACAGCTTCCGCTGAAAAAATCAGTTTCAGAAAGTATTCCGCACATAATATTATCAGTTATATTTATGGCAGTAGTGATCTTTGCGTTTATCTGATCAAATGAAAATGAAGTATTATGCAGTAATATTTATATCCGTTATTGTTTCCGGACTTCTTGATCATGTCATACATGAGCTTTCTCACGTTTTTGTTGGAAAAATGTGCGGTCTGAAACTAAAAAGCATAGAATGGTTCAGATATCACGGCGGAACAAAAGTCACCTTTGACGGTGAGGAGAAAATCATTGACGAAAATAACCATGAAGTTCCTAAATCATGGCTGTATACGAATTTGGCGGGAATGACGGCAACCACTCTGACAGGCTATATCCTGACAGTTGTTTTCTTTATGCTTCCGCCAAGCTATATAAAGCTCTCAATAATGACAGCCGCAGCTATGTTTCTGATATGTGACTCGGGATATGCCGTTTTGGGAGCTTTCAACAACTGCGGAGACCTTTTTGTCATAAACAAATATCTGGGCAAAAGGGCTTATCTCAGCAAAATAATATCTGTCACTGTTCTGATATTTGATCTGACGCTTTTTATATTTATTACCCGAAAATAAATATTTTTTCAAAAACCTCTTCCATTTCTGCGTGAAATAGTGTATAATGTAAGTTGGTTTAAAATACGCCACAGAAAGGACGATACTATGCTTAATGAAGTTAAGGTAATCATCTGCGGAAAAGAATACAAGATAAAGACCGCAGAAGCACCTAATTACGTATTTGCTCTTGCAAGAGCGCTTGAAACTAAAATAAACGAAATAACAGCAGGCAGCGGTTCTTCACCTTATGCTGCTTCAATAATGGTAGCTATGGCTCTCCTGGATGACCTCAACAAGGCTAATCAGCGCCTTGACAGTATCCGCGATCAGACCAAGGAATACGTTGACGAGGCTGGCAGAACACGTATTGAGCGTGACGCTGCACAGAAAGAGATCGAGGTACTCAAATCCAAGATCGTTCAGCTTGAAAATATGGTCAAGCTCAAGCAGCTCAGCGACAGCATTTAATGAATAAAACAGAGATACTTGCTCCTGCAGGCAGCATGGAGACCCTGCAGGCTGCCCTGAGATCAGGTGCAGACGCAGTATACATAGGCGGAAAGCGTTTTTCCGCAAGAAGCAGCGCTTCTAATTTCACAGATGAAGAGATCGGCGAAGCTGCAGGACTTTGCCATAAATACGGTGCAAAGCTTGACCTTGCTGTAAATACCATTATTTCCGATGACGAAGCCGATGACTTCTGCCGCTATGTAAAAATGGCTGCTGAAAGCGGTGTGGACGCTTTTATAGTTCAGGACTGGGGCTGCGCTCAGCTCATACGCAGATGCGTTCCCGATGCTGTCCTGCACGGCTCTACACAGATGTCAGTACACACAGCAGAAGGCGCTTCTCTGCTGCGTGAGCTTGGATACGCAAGAGTAGTACCTGCACGAGAGCTTGACAAGGCTGCTATTTCCGAAATATGCGGTACAGGTATCGAAACAGAGATATTCGTACACGGTGCACTGTGTATGTCTGTTTCGGGACAGTGTTATATGTCTGCAATGATAGGCTCGCGCTCAGCTAACCGCGGCTGCTGCGGACAGGCTTGCCGACTGCCTTTCTCGGCTGTCGGGAACAAAAATAAAGCCGCACTTTCTCTCAAAGACCTGTCTCTCCTGCCGAAAGCAAGAGAGCTTGCGGAAATGGGCGTTGACTCATTCAAGATAGAGGGACGCATGAAGCGCCCCGAATACGTTGCATCGGCAGTCCATGAACTGAAAGCCGCACTTAACGGCGATGCTCCCGATATGAAGCTTCTTCGCGGAGTTTTTTCACGGGGCGGCTTTACTGACGGCTATTACACCGCACAGCGAAAAGATATGTTCGGAGTCCGCGAGAAGGACGATGTTATCTCTGCTCACGAGCTTATCCCTAAGATACATGAGCTTTACCGATTTGAGCGAAAGGCTCACAATGTCGATTTCCATGCAGTAATAAAAGAAAACGAACCTGTCCGCATTACAGCAGTATGCGGCGGACTTTCAGCAACAATTGAGGGTGATATCCCTCAAAAGGCTATCAACCACCCTACTGACATGGATATGCTGACAAAACAGCTTTCAAAGCTGGGTGATACTGTTTTCAGTCTCGGTACTGTTACCGCTGATATTGACGATGGACTTATCGTCCCCGCAGGCAAGCTCAATGAACTTCGCCGTGAAGCTGCCGAAAAGCTTACAGAGCTTGTTATATCAGCAAATACACCAAAATATACCATTACAGACTATTCGCCTGCGATTTCTGAGCATAACGCAGTACATACCGCCGAAAAGCTCCCCGTAAGGACTTTCTGCCGTACTGTAAAACAGGCGGCAGCAGCTTCACAGCTTTCGGAATTTGTTATCGTTCCCGAAGAGCTGATAAATGATGAACTTCTCGGCAGCGTGGACAGCAGTCAGATAATCGCTTCTCCTCCGCGCTTTATCACTGACGAAAAAAGGCTCGCGGACAGGCTTTCTCAGCTGAAGGATATGGGCGTTAAAAGGCTTTACTGTCACACTCCCGACCATATCGCTGTCGGCAGAAAAACGGGATATATCCTCCACGGAAGCTTTACGCTCAATGTATACAATTCCTACAGCGCAGAATATCTTAAAAGCATTGGTCTTGAGGACTGTGTTTTCTCTATTGAATCTACACTGCCGCAGATAGCAGGTGTCTGTTCGCCTATGCCCATCGGTATAGCTGTTTACGGCAGACTTCCGCTGATGCTCACACGCAACTGCCCCATAAAGAATGAGGTCGGCTGCGGAAAGTGTACAAAAAAGCTTACAGACCGCACAGGAAGAGAGCTCCCTGTTGCCTGCTCAAAGGAATATGTGGAGATACTCAACTCTGACAGACTTTCAATGCTTGACAGAACAGACGAACTGAAAAATATATCCTTCGGTATCGCTTATCTTTCCGATGAAACGGACGAAGAGATACGCTCTGCACTTTCAGGGCGCAAGCCGCAGGGAAACATAACCCGCGGACTTTATTACAGAGGTATCTGAATATGAAACTCACCTTTAAAAAGCTCGATCCACGGGCTGTTATTCCCTCCCGTGCCACCGCAGGAAGCGCAGGTCTTGACCTTTGCGCCTGCCTTGACGAGCCTGTTACTCTCGCACCGGGAGAAATAAAAATGATACCTATAGGTATCACTGCACAGCCTGATTCCGATGATATCGCTCTGCTCATATATCCGCGCTCAGGACTCTCATCAAAATTCGGAGTCTCACTTGCAAACTGCGTAGGCGTTGTGGACAGCGATTACCGCGGAGCATGGTTCGTACCGCTTATAAATCACGGAAAAGCACCGTTTACCGTCGAGCACGGTATGCGCGTAGCACAGATGATCCCTACACGTATATTAATGCCTGAGATAGAAGTCAGTGACGAATTGTCAGAGACTGACCGCGGAAGCGGCGGCTTTGGCTCATCAGGCATATGAAATATCAGTTTTACAAAGGATAGGAGATATTAATATGAAAAAAACACTCTATTTTCTGCTTCTTCTTATATGCGGCTGTATTTTCGGCGGTATAATTGCCAATGCAGCTTCAGGCTCATTTGCATGGCTTGCATGGTCAAGGGGTATCGAGCTTACTCCAAGCACATTCTCAACTGACCTTCTCTCTCTTACATTCGGCTTTTCTATAAGCATAAGCGTTGCACAGGTCATCTTTATAATTATTGCTATCTACGCATATATCAAAACTGCTCCAAAGGTCATTTCGGGCTGATAATAATCAGCAGAGTTGTCCTTTTTGACAGTTTTTTATCACCTTTTTGCCCTTATGTTACCGTATTACACTAAATTTGTCGGCATATGATTTTTCTCGCCGAAAATTCTTGTACATATCAGGCGTTGGTGATATAATATAATATGTGTATTAAAAGAATTATTGCATTTTAAGGAGCTGCAAAATGTTTACAAAAGATATTGGCATTGACCTCGGAACTGCTAATACCCTCGTATATATGAGGGGAAAAGGTATAATAATAAGAGAGCCTTCAGTAGTTGCCGTAAATACAAGAACGGATAAATGCCGCTATGTCGGTAAAGAGGCTAAGGACGTTATCGGAAGGACTCCGGGTTCTATCGTTGCTGTAAGACCTCTTAAAGACGGCGTTATCGCCGACTTCGACATTGCAACCACTATGCTTCAGGAATTTATCAGAAAAGCCCTGAAGGGTACGCTTTTCACTAAGGCTAACGTTATCATATGTATCCCATCTGGCGTTACTGCTGTTGAAAGACGTGCTGTACGCGAATCCTGTAAAAAGGCAGGCGCTAACAACGTCCTCATCATCGAAGAGCCCATGGCTGCTGCTATCGGTGCAGGTCTCCCTACAAACGAGCCTGCAGGAAGCATGATAGTAGATATCGGCGGCGGTACAAGTGAAGTCGCTGTTATATCAATGGGCGGTATCGTTGCTTCACGCTCTGTAAGATGTGCAGGCGATGAATTCGATGCGGCTATAATCAACTATATCAAGAAGAAATACAATCTCCTCATCGGTGAAAGAACAGCCGAGAATATCAAGCTTGATATCGGCTCTGCTTTCCCAAGTGAAAAGGAGGAAGCACAGGAGATAAAGGGAAGAAATCTTCTCAACGGTCTCCCGGAGAATATCACGGTCACTTCCGCAGAGATACGCGATGCTCTCGTTGAACCGCTTTCAAGAGTCATCGACGCTATCAAGTCAACTCTTGAGGAAACTCCGCCTGAGCTTTCGGCTGATATCATCGACCACGGCATCACTCTTGCTGGCGGCGGCGCTCTCCTGAGAGGTCTGGACAAGCTCATCAACCGTGAAACAGGTATGCCTGTGTATATCGCTGAGTATCCTCTCGACTGCGTTGCAGAGGGTACAGGTAAGATACTTGAGAATATCAACGATTATCAGGACGCTCTCACTGAAAACGTCAAGTACTATTAAGGAGGAGCTTAATGCGTGAATTCTTAAAAAGCACCAGATTTAAAATTCTGCTTGCTTTTCTCGCTTTCCTTATAGGTATAATGATCTATGCCGTCACAAGAGGCGGCTATTCCATTTCGGGAGCTTCCTTCATCAATACCATAACAAAGCCTTTTCGTGCTGCCTCAAATAATATCAGCATGAAAATGGAAAATACCGTTGATAAGCTTTCAAATGCAGACAAATACTATGAGGAAAATGAACGCCTCAAGAAACAGATAGGCGAGCTCAATGCTCAGCTTACGGAATATGACGCTATCAAGGCAGAAGTTGAAGAGCTTCGCAAATTCGTTACCATCAAGGAGAAGAACGAGGATTATCAGCTTTCACAGCCCTGCGGCGTTCTCGGATATGTCACAAATGACCCTTTCAAGTCGTTTACTATTGACAAAGGCTCTTCTGACGGAATACTCGTCAACTGCCCCGTTGTCACCTCAGAGGGACTGGTCGGCATTACCGTTGAGGTTTCCGAACACGTTTCCACTGTAAGAACCATTCTCTCACCTGACCTTTCTGTTGCTGCTGTTGCTTCGTCATCAGGTGCAGACCAGGGTATAATCGAGGGAAATGTTCTTGCCTCTGAAAAAGGTCAGACAAAACTTATCCACGTTCCAAAGAAAAACAAGCTCAAACGCGGTGACCTGCTGATAACAACAGGCACAAGCGGTCTTTTCCCTAAGGATTACCCTATCGGTACTATCCTTGATATCGGACTCGACTCTAACGGACTGTCAGTTTGCGCCGACATTCAGCCATGTGTAGATGTTACGCGCCTGACCTCAGTTATCGTTATCACCGATTTCAGCGGCAAGTTCCATGAAGACGATGAAGAAGAGGAAAAGGACGACAAAAACGCTGAAAATGAGGATAAAGCCGATGAGGATTAAAACTACCCGTCAGCAGCATATCCTCCGCGTAAAAACCGCTATACGCTGGATACTGTATTATCTGCTTATTTTTCTCAGCTTTATCATAATGACCTCGGGAACACTGTATAAACCGATAATACTCGTTCCGCTGGCTATCGGTATCGCTGTAAACAATAATATGTACGGCTCAGCTGTAACGGGAGCATTCTGCGGATTTCTCATTGATATATGCTGTGGAAAGCTTTTCGGATATAATGCGGTGATACTAACAGTCTTCTGCATTATCGCCAATCTGTTATTCGAGCTTTATCTGAAAAACCGCTTTATCAATTACATGATAATAACTGCCGTAACGGCTTACATACAGTGCTGGCTGGACTACAAGTTCTATTATCAGATATGGGACTATGAAAACGTGGGACGTATCTTCGTGAGAGTCTCACTGAGAGTCTGGCTTTATACTGTAATATCATCTGTATTCGTGTTCCTGCTGTTAAAGCTGATAAACCGCTTCCTCATGCCAAAGGAACACCTTACTATCGAAGAAGCTATTAA
>SFFP01000058.1 GCA_004556875.1 Ruminococcus flavefaciens | reverse complement strand
CTAAGAAATTCAAAGCAACGATCTCATCACGCTGCCTGATATATGCCTATTTCAGATTTTGGGTATTCTATGACTGCACATTTCTTGACAATTCCACATATATCGTGGGGATATTATCCTAAAATGTATTTTATGTCTGTTTGATACATTATTCATATCTGCTTTGTAGGATTTATTATACCTTGTTATTCCTATTTTGTCAATAGGAATTGAATGTTTGCTGACAGAATTTCTGTTTTTTATATGTGTTTTATTAGTAAAGGAAATTATTTGTGCAATTTAACAATAACACAGCATATGTTACAATAATGAATTTCCGCAAAAAAAAGAAAGTGACCGCAATAATTACGTTGATTTTTCCGAATTTACGTGATATAATCATACTGCAAATATAAAAAATATAAAACGAAAAGAGAGAGAATATGAAAAAAAGAATTATCATGTCAATTCTTGGCGTGCTGACCGGCGCTGTCAGTGTTGCCATATTCAAAATGGCGGCTTATGGAGTTGACCCATTTCAGTCCTTCATGAGCGGTATAAGCACACTTATACCTATCAGCTTCGGAACGCTTTATGTTATCGTAAATGCCGTATTACTGGCGTTCAGCCTGATCTTTGACAGGCACTACATAGGAATAGCGACTTTTATCAACCTGTTCCTGCTGGGATATGTTACTGAGTATTCCTACAAGCTGTTTCACTGGCTCATTCCCGATCCGTCCGCACCGCTCCGCATAGTCTTTCTGATCATCGGCATCGTAATAATCTGTATAGGCTCATCGCTGTATATTACCGCAGATCTTGGTGTTTCCACCTATGATGCTGTAGCACTCATCATGGCGAACAAGTGGAAGATAGGCACATTCAAGTTTATCCGCGTGTGTACTGATGTGTGCTGTGTAATACTTGGCTGTGTTATGTTCATTGCAGGCGGCGGACACTTCAAGGAGATACCGACTATTGCAGGCATCGGCACTATAATCACCGCATTTTTCATGGGACCGCTCATAGAGTTTTTCAGCAGTCATTTTGCGAGAAAGCTCCTTGATACTCCCGAAAATGAATAAAGAAATACCCGAAAGCAGTTATGTTGCCGCTTTCGGGTATTTTTACTTTTTATCATAGGCGCTATGCTCAAACATTTTGAGACTGCGTTTTTTCAGTGCAGCTTCAAGAAGCTCGGGGAG
The DNA here is from genome assembly GCA_004556875.1 of Ruminococcus flavefaciens. Taxonomy (GTDB): domain Bacteria; phylum Bacillota; class Clostridia; order Oscillospirales; family Ruminococcaceae; genus Ruminococcus; species Ruminococcus flavefaciens_S. Next base: position 8,405 of record SFFP01000058.1, on the reverse strand, counting down.
CTTTTCAGGCGGACAGGCAAAGCAAGGTATCTCCATTGCCGCTATTTTTTCTGCAAGCTGAGTATCGTAGCTTGGCTTGCCGCTGTCTGAAATGGCAAGGAGAACTATTACGTTGACTCCCGATGATTTCAGCTCGGAAAGACGGCGTTCAAGCTGTGCGCGGTTGCCGCCTTCATAGAGGTCAGTGACGATGAACATAGTGGTCTTGGCAGGTTCAGTGATAAGTTCCTGACAGTAGGCAACTGATCTGTTTATATCAGTTCCGCCGCCGAGCTGTATTCCGTAGAGCAGGTCAACAGGGTCACTGCACAGGTCTGTAAGGTCGTTTACAGCCGTGTCAAAGGCAACGATGTGAGTTTTCAGCGCATTCATGCTTGCGAGGATACAGCCCATTATTGATGAGTATATTGCCGACTCTCCCATAGAACCGCTCTGGTCGATATCCAGTATCACAGTTCGCGAAGCCGATTTCGAGGCGCGTTCAAAGAAGTAGAACTTTTCTGGGAGAAGCACCTTTCGTTCGGTATCATAGTTTTTCAGATTACGCCGTATTGTCATTTTGTAGTCAAGCGCAGAAGCCGAGGGGATAGGGGAGTGCTCACGGCGGTTGAGAGCCGCTGTTACAGAGCGCCGCAGTTCGTCTGAGAGTCTGCGGTTTATATCCTCGACTATTTTTGCTATGTAGGCTCTTGCGTTATCCTTTGCTTTTGCAGGTATCTGGTCCTTGAGCATGAGGAGCAGTGAAGCCGTTGAGATATCAGGTTCAAGTCCGTTCAGCATTTCAGGCTCGAACAGGAGCTGTTTCAGTCCTTTTCGCTCGATAGCGTCTTTCTGTATGACCTTTATCTCCATTGGCGAAAACAATGTACGCAGGTCGCCAAGCCATTTTGTAAGCTGTGGTGCTGATCTGCCGTGTCCGCCAAGCTTTCCGCCCGAACTGCCTGAACCGTATATCTGTGACAGTGCCGAGTCCATGAGCAGGTCTTCCTCAGAGAGAGCCGCGCCGCCCAGAGAACTGATGCTTTCCTCTGATTCTGCACCGAGGATAAGCCGCCAGCGTTTTAAAATCTGCTTATCTTCCATATCATATATCTCCAAAGTCAAAATCGTCAAGTTCGTCGATGGTCTGCTGTTCCTCGGCAGTGATCTCTGCAGTTATCATCTCGGCAGCCTGCTGTGTGGAAATACCGAGGACTTCGCCGATATTTTCAGCGATATCAGATTTTTCGGCAGGTGAGAATTCTGCAAATGTCCTTCTCAGTGAGATGAGAACAGGCTTGAATTCCTCATCGTCAAGCTCGCTTATAAAGCCGCAGAGCTTTTCCCACAGGGTAAGTCTGCCAATGAGACTGCGGCGGTTGCGCCTTGCAAGTCCCTCGAACCATGCTGCACCCTCAGATGGGGGAGTTCCCTTTGAAAGTCTGCGCGAAACAAGTTCGGACAGCTTTTCGGGAGCGATATTGCCCTGTTCCGCAAGAATAGCACAGGCAAATCCCGAAACAAGCGGATTTACGGTGTCGCTGTCGGCAATGTCACCGAGAAGCTTTATAAACCGCTCTTTTTCGAGAAAATCATGAGCCGTACAAGCATCGTTCACCGCAGTGACAGCCGTTATCATTTCTTCGGCGGCGTTTGCGTCGCATATACAGGCTGAAAAAAGTTGTAAGCAGAATTTGAGATAAAGCTGTTTTATCAGCGGTATTATTGGCTCGGGATCGAGTTTTCTTATGTTTCCGAAGCGTACAGTAGCCGAAAGGCTTCCTATAGTTTTGCCCTCGTCAGCAGGAGAAGCGCAGTCCGCCGCCATTTTCTGAACAGAATATGCCGCTGTTTTGATACAGTCGGGGAGTCCGCACAACAGCGCCGAATAGAGTGTTTTTGAGGTATCTGCAAGGGTCTGTGACGAAGCAAGCTCCATATTCAGTGACATACGTGCAGCTTCTTCAACGGTGTCGCCGTTAAGGGAAGCTTCAACTATCTGTATCTCGGTCTCGGGAGTCCAGCTCAGTGACCATTTTTCTGCCCACGTAGCGTTTTCCTGATAGCGGCTGACCTGTTCTCCGAAGTGTACTCCTGCCTGTAAAAGCCTGTGCAGGAAGAATGAACGGTTAAGGTCGAGAAAAGCCGATTTTTCAGATTTTACTCTCAGATTTTCACGCAGGTCAAGATCAAGCTCCTGTGAAGAAGCTGTGCGGAAGCGTTCCATTTTCAGCTCTTTGAGCTGATGCATGAAGTCCTCCTGAACTGATGTGCAGACCGTGCCCTCAGGGAGTTCGCCTATTCTTGTGCCTATCTCAACATCGGCGCAGGCAAGGGAGATTTCTCCGAAGCTTCCGTGTCCGAGACAGGTGACTGCACTGTCGCGCAGGTCTGACATTGACGGAAGTCTTCCGCCGCGCATAGCTGATAGGGTCTGTGAGAGCCGCTGTGCTTCTATGACCTCGGCAGATGACGCAGAATAGCCGTTATTGCGCTGATAAGCCGCAAGCCGCGAAAGATATTCGGGAGCTGTATTTTCGAGTGTGCCCATTAAACGGTTGTCCCACAGCATTTCGTAGTAAGCAGGAGCTTTGCTTCCTGCGCCGTAGCCTGAGCGTGAGGAAAGTCTGAAATAGGAATAAGGCATGAGGGTTGACCTTGAATTTGCAGTATCCAGCTTTTCCGTAAGCTTTTTGTCTTTTTCGGAATAGGGGATATCTTTTATTCCGCTTGTGTGGAAAGCACCTGTTATGACTGCGGTTTTTCCGTATTCTTTTTCGGTCTCGCATATCCTGCGGCGCATATAGGCTTCTCGAAGCTCATTGTGCTCATCTGAGACAGAAAATTCACGTATTGACTTTCCGTACTCCTCAGCGGCGGCGATGAAATCCTCATAGCTTTCGCTGTGTTCAAAGCGGTATTCCCAGAAGGTGTCGGTATCCAGTCCTGTAAGTTTTTCAAGCCTGCTGTAGATGCTTTCGCCCTCCTGTATGTCGCTGTCATCGTCCTTTTCACTGCTGAGCAGACAGCCTGACGGCAGGTCGCAGAACTGTACGGGAACATGATTTTTTATCGCCCATTTCATAGCCTGATATTCGGGAGAAAACTCTGCCATAGGGTACATTACAGTCCTTACGGGAGCTTCCGTGGTATAGGCAAGTATAGCCGCAGGCAGGCGGACTTTCGGTGAGCACAGCCCGTCTATGAGGTGACTGAGGTCTGACGGACCTTCTATGAGTACAGCTTTCGGCTGTACGCGGTCAAGAAATTCTCTGACGTAAAAGGCACAGGCAGGAGACAAGTGCCTTACGCCGTAATACTCAGCCATTATGCGTTGCGCTCCATGCACTCTGAATAGAGCGAAGCGTAGTCACTGCCCTTTTTGCGCATGACGTTTTCAAGATATTCTGTCCATGCGGCTTTGTCCTTGTCATCGTCCTTTACGACAGCTCCCTGTAAAGCGGCGGCAAGCTCTGAATCGGTTATACTGCCGTTTCCGAAGCTTCCTGCGAGAGCCATGCTGTTTACCATTAGCGAGATAGCTTCTGCGGAAGAAAGAACACCGCTTGTAGGCTTTATTTTAACCTGTCCGTCGAGAGTCCTGCCCTCACGAAGCTCACGGAATACAGTAACGATTTTTTCAAAGTCGCTGTCCTTAGGCATAGCCGCATTCAGCTCCATATCCTTTGAGAGCTGAGCAACACGGGTCTTTACGATGTTTATCTCGGTGACCATGTCGGAAGGCGGAGGCAGGATAACGATATTGAAACGTCGTTTCAGCGCAGACGACATCTCGTTTACGCCCTTGTCACGGGTGTTTGCGGTAGCGATTATGGAAAAGCCTTTCTTAGCCGCAACTTCTTCCGAAAGTTCGGGGATAGAGATGCGTTTTTCCGAGAGTATCGAGATAAGAGCGTCCTGTACTTCGCTTGCACATCTTGATATTTCCTCAAAACGTGCGATAGTTCCTGTCTCCATAGCGTTGTAAACAGGACTCTTTACAAGGGACTCGAAAGAAGGACCTTTTGCAAGGAGCATAGCGTAATTCCATGAATAGCGTATCTGCTCCTCGGTAGTGCCTGCCGTGCCCTGTATTACCTGTGAGGAATTGCCGTTTATAGCGGCTGTCAGGTGCTCTGAGAGCCATGATTTAGCCGTACCGGGTTCACCGATGAGAAGAAGTGCGCGGTCAGTCACAAGTGTGGCGATACATATCTCTACAACGCGCTTGTCGCCCATGTATTTCGGAGTTATGTCAACTCCGCCGACTTTGCCGCCCATGATGTAGGTGAGTACCGATTTAGGTGACATCTGCCAGCCTTTTGGGATAGGGTCTTTTTCATTTGCGATAAGTGCATCTATTTCGTTTTTATAAAGCTGTTCTGCTGACAGCCTGAGTATTTCCTGTGCCATTTTTTTACTCCTTGATAGTTATTTTTCTAAAGACTCCAGAATTAGCTTCAGTACACTGAGCTGAGAATTTGCACCAGGGTAATAGCGTGAAGAAAACTCGTCAATAAGGCGTTTCAGATCTTCTTTGAGGATATCACGGCTGATCTTGTAATTTTTAATTGTATCCCCCCAGATAGTTTCTGCGCCGTATTTCATTCTCAGCATGAAAAAGTTGTAGACAACACCGTTCATAGGCTTGTCTGATACATTTGCAAGAAGCTCTACAATGCCATCGCAGGGATAATTTCTTTGCATAGCCCATGCAAATTTTTCTGCGGCTTTTTTTATCCTGTCTGTATCATTTTTCGGACATATCTGCAAAAGTCTGTTTAGAAGAGCAACGTGCGCCTTCATATTTTCGACAACATTTTTACGGACAAATCCGTCAGGGTAGAGCTTTTCTATGTCTGCAATATTGCAGATGACGGACGTATCTGTGAGAAAATCGAGCATATCATCGGTCACAGAGCTGAAGAGCTTTATATTCCTGTAGTTGTTCTCAAAGAAATTTGCATCGGGTCTTATTCTGTAGAAGCCGTCGGCAGTTGTGAAAATATGCTGTATGACCGAGAAAATGTCATCGTCCTGTGCAAAGTGATCTGTGCACATTTTGCTGAATGCGTGTTCGGTATCCTCTATAAGCTCAAGCAGAAATGCAGATGTGAAGAACAGCTTAGGATTTTTTCTGTACAGATTTCTTATAAGCTGGCAGTATTCCTTGTCATCATGGTCATAAAGGTCGATAATGAGAGGCAGGTTTACAGATGCGTAAACACCGTACAGTTCTGATTTACCGTTCTCATAGCTTTCTGCGATAGCTTCGAAAATATCTGCCGCATCTTTTTTATTGACAAGCATAGAGGTGATGCCATATCTGAACGGATAATCCTTATCTCTTTGTCTGAGACCATTTGCGAGGATATCTTTATTTTCACTGCGCAGATACTCCATTACGGTATTTCCGTCTGAGGCTTCCAAAAATGGGATACAGCTTTCCTTTTTCTTTTCGATAAGCTTTGCAAGGGGAGCTTCTGCGGCAGGTGAATTCAGCTTTGTAAGCGCAAGGAGAGCGGCGTTTTTTATCTTGCCCTTTGAAGTCTTGTAGAGCGTGATGAGCCTTTCCTCATTGTCTGCGGAATAGCCCATCGCTTCGAGAGCCGCAATGCGTATTCCCTGCGGAGCTTCCTCATTTTCGGCGAGTTCAATGTATTTGTCATTGAACTTATCTTTGGTGCTGTAGCTTACGTATCTTATCTGATTTCCTGTAGCGTTTTTATCGGAAAGGTCAAGGGTATCAAGGAGAGTTTTCATGAATTTCTCACCGTTGACAGCTCCAAGCTGAACGAGGAGAGATGCAGGACCGATACCGTTTTTGCCTGCTATTTCAAGGAAAGAATTGAATAAACGTGGGTCTTTCAATGCCGCTGTGAAATCATCATCGAATTCCTGTTCATTGTATGCGCTTTTGCGTATTTTCTCCCTGTATACTTCAATAGTCCTGAGTGAAAGATGTGCAGGTCTTATGTCTGTAATGGGTTCAGCAGGAGCGGTCTCACTGCTGTCTGCGAAAGTTCCCTGAGTTACTGCGAGAGCGTCTGCAAGAGCTATACAGTCGGCAATATCAGCCGCCTTGTTTTCAGATGTGAGCAGGGCACTGCACATAGCATAGAGCTTGCCAAAGACCTTGTTTGCTTCTGACATAGGCTTAAAGCCTTCGACAGCACGTTTTAGCCTGAAGTCCTCGGCGATGAGTGAACAGCCTGCGGCGGCTGAGGCATAGAGTCTGTCTCTGAGTTCGTAGAACGGATTTGTTTTAACTTCCATAACTGCCTCCTTAAAGCCTGATAATGTCGTTTTCTGTGACTACTGAAAACGGACTGAAATAGAAGCGGTGTTCATCGGCTTCATAGAAAAGTCCGCCGAAAACAGCTCCTCCGCTGAGAGCGCCTGATATCATTTTCAGAGACTGACAGGCAGCGGGGAAATCCTTACATTCTGTGAGAGCGATAGTCTCATCTCCGCACTTCATGACACCATGTCCGTCAGCGGCATATTCAATGCTGTCAAATTTTATCAGTACAGCCGCATAAGGGCGCGACAGGGTATTTTTCAGCTCGTTCTTAGCTTTTTTGACGGCGGCTGAGATACTTTCCTCCGCCTTTGAAAGCGCTTGTCGGAAGTCTTTTTCAACAGCCGAAACGTTCTCGGCGACTTCCCAGCGCACACGTCTGTTCATGCTTCCGGGGTAGAGATAAAGCTCACTGACAACGTATACGTCAAAGCTTGAATCCTCAGATTTTATGTACTTTGCCGCACTGTATGGACGGATATTCTCTGTTCTGAAAATTTCACCTGTATCAAGGTCGAGCCAGTAGCCTGTGTCTATATCGGCTTTATGAGCCGTATCATTGACTACCGTGAAGGCAAGCTGTATAAGAGCGGTATTTTCGCGGTAAAGTCCGATATCTTTCAGCTGTGAGAGTTTCCATACTCCGCCCATTTCTTCATACAGTATACTGTCTTCGGGGAGCACCTCTCCGCTTTCAAGCTTTTTGTCGATATAGTCACGGCTTTTTTTGATCGTAGAGTATAGTCTTACGCAAAGAGCGATGACCTTGTTTGTATCCTTGTCGTCCGGCTCTTTTTCGAGAAGCATCACAGCGTTGATTATTTCGTACATTATGGCCTGCGGCTCAGGGAGATAATAGTCGCCAAGCTGTTTTGCAAGGCTGTTGTACTGCTGGCAGGCGGCTTTGCTTACAGAGCCTATTCCGCGGTCAAGTATATCCTTGACGAAGCTCTCGGCAAGGTCAAGACCCTCGCGCTGTTTTTTCAGCTTTTTCTCTGCCGCTGATTTGTTCGGCTTTTTGGGGGCGGACTTTTCCACACCCGAAGCGGCTTTTTCCGCACGCTTTTCTATCTTTTCACGCTTACGGGCAATATCCTCGGGGACTTCCTCAACAGCGAAATCCTTCTGTGCAAGCCAGTCATACATAATGGCGATACAGTGTTTGCATGGTATCTGCCTGCTGGGGCATGAGCATCTGAAAACGGCTGTTTCACCCGAAAAATCAACAGATGCGTTATATGGTTTGCTTCCGCTTCCGTAGCAGTCGCCGAATATCAGGGTTTCGTCGGCAGTTTTGCAAAGCTTTCTGAAACTGCCTGATGATGAGATCTTCTTTGCATTATTTAGTGCAGAGGTGTTCACAGCAGAACTGCGGATAAATTCCTCTGTTATTGAGTTAGCGTTAGACATATTGACCTCCTTGACAAAAATGTATACTTATTATACCACAAACTGTACAAAAAATCAATATTTATTATAAATATTCAGTGAAATATTTATAATAAACTATGAGTTGTGGGAGTGCCTGTATTCGGTGGGAGTAATGCCTGTTTCCTTTTTGAAAAGCCTCATGAAGTTAAAGTAATCAAGTCCGCACTCCTCGGCTATTACCTGTAGTATATCATCTGTGGTGAGGAGCAGATACTTCGCATAGTTAAGACGGCTTGTCTTTACATCATCGGCAATGCTCATGCCAAAGAGCTTTTTGTAAATTCTGTGGAGATAGGATCTGCTGATATTAAGCATTTCCGCACAAAGCTCGGTGGTCCAATCTCTCTTGGGATCAATATATATATCGCTTCTAAGCTTAATAAGCTCCTCGGCGTGCATAGAGGCAGATACAAGAGATTTCCACTGCCTGTCAAGATGTTCGGCTTCTGAGTTTATCATATCCGCAAGATCATCAGAACTGCTGAATTCAGCTATCTCAGCTGTGGCAAGACGAGTTCTGAGGTTTACAAGATGACCGATACTCTGCAAAACATCGGGAGTGATAAGGTAATTTTCGAGAGAGCTTACAAGCTCATCGCAGTGTATCTTTGCGTCGTTGGATATGCCGATGACGGCAAAGAAATTATCGTTTATCTGGAAAAGCGAGTCCTCTTTGTTACAGCATTTCTGAAGA
>SFFP01000057.1 GCA_004556875.1 Ruminococcus flavefaciens | reverse complement strand
GGCATACCGAACAGACTAATGATTGATGACAGGATAAAATATCCGATAAACAGCCCTACCAGTACCCAGATCTGAGATTTAGTGTACTTCCATGAAGTGCCGAACACTTCCGATATCATAAACTTTGGTTCCATATGAATTGATTATTTAGGTTATATAAGCCGTAAAATTAGGATAAATTATTGAATAAACAAATTCTGTGTTAAAATTATGTATCAATTTAAACGAATATATTTTCGATTTTCGGATTTGCTCAGTAATATTATATGCTTTTGCGGCGGAGTGTGACCCGTTTGGAACGCTCATATATTAGTGCACAGCAATTTTTTTGCGCTGTTTCTTGCTATTTTGCAGTATATATGTTATAAGCGCAGAGCCTGCGCGCCCTTTTTCGCGGCACAGATGAAAAAAACGGCAGTTATCTCTCCGCGTCTGTTGCTATTTTTGCATTTATATGTTATAATAAAGAGTAATGCTATACTCAAAGAAATGAAGGGAACATAAAATGGAAGTTTACCTTGACAATGCGGCTACCACCAAGCCATGTGCAGAAGCAGTAGAGGCGGCTGTAGCGGCTATGACTGATAATTACGGCAATCCATCGTCACTTCACCGTGTTGGACTCAATGCACAGCTCCTTATGGACAGTGCAAGAAAGACCATAGCTGACTCTATCGGAGCTGACAGCGGATGTATTTACTTCACATCTGGAGCTACCGAGAGCAACAATCTTGCCCTGCGCGGAGCTTCGGCGGCTTATGGAAGAAAGCGCAAAAAGATAGTTATATCGGCGGTGGAACACGCCTCTGTTGATGAAACAGCCGCTGACCTTGAGAAAAAAGGCTTTGAAGTCGTGAGAGTTTCTCCCCGTGAGGACGGCAGATACTACAGTGCGGACTTTTTGAATGCCTGCGATGATGATACCTGTCTCATAAGCATGATGTATGTGAACAATGAGACGGGATACATAATGCCTGTCAAGGAGACTTTCACCGCAGTAAAGCGGAAATACCCAGATATTATAACACATACCGACTGTGTACAGGCTTATATGAAGCTGCCTGTAAAGGCGAGCACACTTTGTGCAGACCTTATTTCACTTAGCGGACACAAGATACACGGAGCAAAGGGTGTTGGTGCAATATACATTAAAAAAGGTGTACGTGTACTTCCTGTAGTAACAGGCGGCAAACAGGAAAAAGGAATACGCTCTGGCACTGAAAGCGTACCGCTTATTGCGGCATTCGGTGCGGCTGCTAAAAAGCTTGTGCCTACGATCGCTGAGCGCTATGAAAAGGTAAGCGGACTTAAAGCGTATCTGCTTGAAAAGCTTGGCGATATAGAGGGAGTTGCTGTGAATTCCCCTGAGGATGGTTCGCCTTACGTTGTGAATATCTCAGCAGGCGGCAAGCGCTCGGAGATAATGCTCCACTACCTTGAAAGCAAAGAGGTGTATGTGTCCAGCGGCTCGGCTTGTTCAAAGGGACAGCAGAGCGGAGTCCTCGGACAGTTCGGCATACGTGATAAACGTGCAGACAGTGCACTTCGCATAAGTATGACTGCCGAGACTACAGAGGCAGAGCTTGATATGTTCTGCGAGGCTCTACGCGAGGGAATGGAAAATGTAAGAGGTTAATATATATTATAATAGTATAGGAGAATAAGAATGAAAGAATTGATACTTGTAAAATATGGTGAAATGGCACTCAAAGGGCTTAATAAAAAGACATTTGAGGATATGCTCATTAAGAACATAAAGCGCAGACTGAAGCCTCTCGGTCACTTTCAGATGACCAGCGCTCAGTCCACAACATACATAACCCCCCTTGATGATGATATCGACCTCAGTGAAGTTGCAGACAGAGTGGGCAAGATATTCGGTATCGCAACTTACTGCCGTGCCTGCGTTTGCGAAAAGGACTTTGAGGATATCTGCAATAAGAGCTATGAGTACCTTGAAGATGTACTCGGCTGTGCAAAGACATTCAAGGTAAACGCAAAGCGCTCGGATAAGGCTTTCCCTATGAAGTCGCCTGAGATATGTATGGAGCTTGGCGGAAAGCTTCTCGAAAAGTTCCCGCATCTCACTGTTGATGTTAAAAATCCTGAGGTAACGGTTACTGTTGAGATACGTGACGAAAACGCATTCGTTCACGCTGAGAATATAAAGGGAGCAGGCGGACTTCCTGTAGGAAGCAGCGGCAAGGCTATGCTCCTGCTTTCGGGCGGTATAGATAGTCCTGTTGCAGGCTATATGATGGCAAAGCGCGGAATACACATCGCAGCTATCCACTATGTGAGTCCACCTTATACATCTGACCGTGCACAGCTCAAAGTCGAGCAGCTCTGTCAGAAGCTTACTGACTACTGCGGAGGTATCGCGTTCTACTGCGTTCCATTCACAGAGCTTCAGGAGGCTATCAAGGACCATTGTACCGAGGAGTTCTTTACTATTATAATGAGAAGACTTATGATGGAGATAGCTCAGCGCATCGCAGCAAAGGACAACTGCCTTGCACTTATCACAGGCGAGAGCGTGGGACAGGTGGCAAGTCAGACAATGGCTGCAATGGTCTGCACAGATGCAGTATGCCGCATACCGGTGTTCCGTCCCTGTGTTGGTATGGACAAGACCGAGATAATCGAGGTCGCACGAAAGATAGATACTTTTGATACTTCTGTACTTCCTTATGAGGACTGCTGTACAGTATTTACTCCTCGTCATCCTAAGGTAAGACCACAGCTTTCCGATATTGAAAAGGCCCAGAACAGCTTTGATTTTGAACCTCTTATACAGAAAGCTGTTGAAAATACAGAGATGAAAGTATTCAATTATGGAGATTGATTTTTTAAGTTTTTCACAAAACAATCACTTTATTTTTGTGAAATGTTGACTAAAGTAGGGGTGGGGATTTAGTGGTAAGCAGTAAATTTTCTGAATGTAATGCCGAAAAACTTGACAAAACGGTAACGAATGTTGTAAAATTATTAGAACGGAAGGGTCTGACTATATCTACAGCGGAGAGCTGTACAGGCGGACTTCTTTCGGAGCTTATAACATCAGTATCGGGCGCGTCGGCAGTTTTTGAACTTGGGATATGTACTTATTCGGAGAGAATAAAAACTAAATTCCTGAACGTTCCTGCTGAGGTGATTGAAGAATTCGGAGTCGTAAGTGAACAGACTGCACTGTATATGGTCAGAGGACTGAAAGAAAGTTCAGGTGCGGATGTATGCGTTTCAGTAACAGGGATAGCAGGTCCATCGGGCGGAACTGCTGAAACTCCTGTGGGAACGGTCTATATCGGCTTTGATATCTGCGGCAGACAATTTGTACGGCTGCCCGAGCTTTGGAAGCTCAGCGACATGAGCAGAGAGCATATAAGACGATGTGCTGCTGCTTATGCGTTTGAAACTATTGAAAGTATACTGATGGAGGCGATAACAGACTGATGAGCGATAGATTTAACGACGATAGCTCAGAGGCTCAGCGCAGAGCTGAGAAGATAAAGGCGATCAGACGGTCGATACATGGCGAAGCAGAAGTTGCGCCTACGACTTATGACAATAATAAAACAGCTGAAAGCGAACACACTGAAACTATTGCTGACAGAATAAAGCGCGCTAAGGAAAATCACAGTTCAACTGCTGAGGATATCCTTGACGAGCTTGACGAAGCGATAGCCTTTGAAAAAGCCGAAGCTGCGAGAATGGCTGCCGAACAGGCTGCTGCGGCTGAAAAAGCTGCTGCAAACGCTTCTCCCGATATCTCGGACATCATCACGGAGCTTGAAACACCCGCACAAGAGGAATTGAGCGAGATCGCTGATGAGATCACCGAAGATTTTTCAGAAGTATCTGCGGATACAACAGGAACGGTGGAGGACTTCACCGAAACAGTAACTGATCTTTCGGAAGAAAGCAATGCTGCAGAGGAAGCTGCGCAGGAAAATGAAACGGCTGAGACAGACTCGTATGCGGAAGCTGATAACACCGAAGATACGGTAGTGTTTACCCCTGTACACGCTTTGGAAGACTCACTTGCTCCTCTGAAACGGGCTGAGGAGGAGGCTGCACAGCAGCTCAGAAAGCAGGAGGAAAAACTTCATAAAGAAAGCTTTCAGACCGGTGGTGAGGCTGACAAAAACGTTAAGTCCTCAAAGAAGAAAAAGAAGAAGAAAAAAACGTTCAAACAGCGCCTTCGCGGACTTTTACCAGAAAAAGGCGACAGCGTCGGCGAATGTATAAGAAAGATCGTGTTTCTTATCTCGATAGGTGCTATATGTGTCTGCGGATATATGGTGGGTGACTACTACTATGACCTGTGGGCAAGCAAGCACAAGACAGAAGACCTCATGGCGATATACAGTATCTATGAGGACCGTCCTCCTCAGATCGAAGAAGTCGAGGAAGAGGGCGAGAAACGTAAGAAGTATGCGGGTATGCTGGACAGCGCCCGCAAACTCTACGATCAGAACCACGATATCGTGGGAGTTATAACTATCCCCGATACACCTGTTAACAATCCCGTTATGCAGGCTGAGGACAACTTCAAATATCTCAATAAGAAATTTGACCTTAGCGAAAATATAGCGGGTGAAATATTCCTTGACTACAGAAATCACTTTGACGATGTGGGAGAGGACGGATACCTTAAATATCCGAATTCCGATAATCTTGTTATCTATGGGCATAATATGCTTGATGAGCAGATGTTCGGAAGTCTTAAATATTATCAGTGGAAAGACGAATATTACGGCGAACATCCACTTATTTATCTTAATTCAAACTACGAAAAATATATCTATAAGATATTCGCAATATTTATACTCGATGCTGAGGACACTACAGAGACAAAATTTGACTGCTGGAATGAGATCAACTTTGCTGACGAAAAGGAATTCTACAATTTCGTTAATGAAGCAAAGAAAAGATCTGTGCGTCAGATAGATGTCGATGTAAAATATGGCGATCCGCTTGTAACACTTTCTACCTGCAATACAACTCTTCCGGACGAGGAAAGAGGCCGCCTTATCATAATGGCAAGACAGGTCAGAGAGGGAGAAGATCCCATGGAAGGTACTCAGAACAGCACGGCGAACCCCAATATAAAGTGGCCAACTTTTTACTATGATGCTCACCCTAATGACAGATATGACCCTAATGCAGAGTTCGTTCCCTATGGACCATCGGAGGCAGATGAATAAGCAATGAACAAATCTGTAAAAACTATTACCGCCTGTGTGGCTTGTGCAGCAGCTTTAGGACTTGGTGCTGCGGCAGTTTTCCTTAACAAGGACAAAAAAGCAGTCCCGACCTTCAGCAATACGCCTCAGTCAGCTACAGACAGTACTGAGCCGGCAGCAAAGCTTTCAAGCAACTGGGCAGACAATTATGAATACTCGCCTTCGGCAGTGGGTATGACAGAAAGAGCAAGATCGCTTCTGCGATTGAATAAGGATATTGCAGGATGGATAAAGATCGACGGCTTACAACTCGATTATCCTTTTGTAAAAGATCCGGGTGAGATATCAGCGGATAATAAGTATTACGGCGGAGAGGAATATGTTCCCGATGCCTTTTACCTCGATCATGATCTTTACAGAAATCATGATGAGGAGGGTACGCTTTATCTTGATTATCGCAATAATTTCGGCAGTAACGAGGATGAACAATCCGAAAATCAGGTCATATACGGACACGCAATGTGGAACGGCGATATGATGGGCTGCCTGAGAAAATACCGAAATGATTTCGATTTTTACAAAGTAAGTCCTTTTATAGAGCTTAGCTCTAATTATAAGGAATATGATTATGTTATCTTTGCTTTTCTTATAACAAGCGGAAGCTACAATGCTACCGATTTCCATTACTGGAATATGGAAGAGCTTGATACCGAAGAAGAATTCAACTTCTACATCGACAACTGCAAACGCAGCTGGCTGATGGATACGGGAGTAGATGTAAAGTACGGCGATAAGCTGGTCACTCTTTCTACCTGCTATGCTGATGAGGACAATTCACGTTTCCTCGTTGTGGCAAGAAGACTGAGAGAAGGCGAAGTCGCAGGAGACATGACAACTATCCAGCGCACTGAGGAATATAAACAGAAACAGAAAGAAGAAGCAGAAAAAGCTGCACAAAAACCTGCTGAAGAGCAGCAGGCTCAGTGAACTGACTTTATGATTTTTAAAGGAGATTGTTATGAAAAAGCAGAAAATGCTTAAACGGGCAGCAGCTGCTGTGTCGGGAATACTTGCGTTCTGCGGCACAACAAGTATGACCACTGCGGAAAGCACTGATGTTGATAAAACAACAACAGTTACAGCTTCCGAGGTGAGCAGCAATGCAGATGCTGTAACGGAAGCAGCTTCTGAAATTTCTGCGGAAAACGCAGAGGAAACACAGAAGATGCCTGAGGACTGGGAGAAAGCTGATATCAGCGAATATGATTCCAGCCTTACGCTTATAAGCTATGAGCTTGCAACACCTGAGATGGCTAAAGTAGGTGAAACTCAGGATCCGCTTGTAGGTCTTTCCGAAGAAGAGCGAAAAGCTCTTGAAGAAGAAGCAGAAAAGAAGAGGAATGCTTTGAGAAAAGCTACGCCTACTCTTTCTAAGAACGCCGCAAAGAGCCGAAGCAAGGAGCCGACTGCTGTCGAGCTTAAAACTTCGGGAGCTTTTGTAGGCGATATTCCTGATTCACAGCCTGATCCGAGCATTGATGCTCAGCCGGGACAGTTCGCATTTGTAACTTACGGCTGGGGTCACGGTGTTGGCATGAGCCAGAACGGCGCTAATTTCTATGCCGCTTATGCCGGCTGGACCTATCAGGATATACTTTTCCATTATTATCCGGGAACTTACCTTATGAATACAGGTATGACAGATGAGGAAGAGCTTACTATTGCTCATCAGCCTGCCGGCGATACGCTGAAGGTAGTGTCAGAGATAGTTAACCGCGAGGTCGGAGGAAGCTTCTCATATGAAGCTATCAAGGCTCAGGCAGTTGCAGTATATACTTATATGAAGTATAACGGCGATGATTCAAGAGACCTGAGAGGAAAAACAAATCCGCCTCAGATAGTTATCGATGCCTGTGAAGAGGTTCTCGGTGAAGCACTTTACTATGATGACAGCTATGCTCTTACAGTGTTCTCCGCTTCATCAGGAGGATGCTCGGCAAACTGCTATGATGTCTTTTATGCGGATTATCCGTACCTCAGAACAGTACCGAGCGAATTTGATGCGGCGTTTGATCCGCACTGGGGCACAGTTACATATATGAATGCGGCAGACGTGAAGAAAAAGCTTGAATCAGCTTATCACATCACGCTTTCAGATGATCCTGACAACTGGATACAGCCTGTTTACTCAGAAGAGACAGGATATGTTACCTATGTAAATATCGACGGACAGACTACTGTAAAGGGTTATCCGTTCTCTATGGTGTTGGGACTTAAATCATCAAAATTCAATCTTACATATACACATGATTGATATTCGCAATAAGAAATATAATTAAGAACAAAAGAAATAAGTCTTTGGATATACTAAGCGTCACGGCATTTTATATTCGGAGACTTATTTCTTCTTTTTGGTGATGAAAGGTGAAGCCGAGAGGTGAAAAAAACCTGAAAAATATCCAAAAAGGTGAAAAAAGGTGAAAACAAAGCAAAATATTTAACAAAGATAAAAACGTTTGTTTCGTTTTAAAACAACCGTAAGTTAAACTTTAAACAAAATCGACAAAAAATAGCCGATTTCAGCGTTTATAGTTGTGAGATATTACATCTTGCTTTTCTACCCAAATAATGATAAAATATGTTTAGGGTGAAAAAAGGTGATTGGATGTGAAATTTTCCAAATTAGGGTGATCAAATCCTAAGAGGTTGTACGAAAGCGAGGCGAAGTTCAAATGGCAGATCTGTTATGCGGTACATATTATCCGAGTATAGATCAGAAGGGCCGAATGAGCTTCCCGACAAAACTTCGTGAGATCCTCGGACATGAATTTTTTCTGTGTCAGGGACATGATGATTCCTATATCGCCGTATATTCGCCGGAGGCATTTCAGGACTACTGTGAGACTCTTAATTCGATCCCCGGAAAGCAGGGTGCAGATATCAGACGTAAGCTTCTCGCAGGTGCTGATAAGCAGGTCCCAGATAAACAGGGACGTATCTTTATCACACAGCAGCTCAGAGATCACGCTGGCATCACCGATGAGGTGGTAGTCATTGGTGCGAACAGAAGAGCTGAAATATGGAATAAGTCCAAGTGGGAAGAATTCAACAATAATATCTCTCAGGAAGAGATCAACAATGTACTTGCTGATCTGGTTCTTTGATACAGACGTTTTTGTCTTTGTTTCCGACCATTGTCGGATTAAGGAGAGTTTTGTTTAATGGAATTCAGCCACATACCTGTTATGCTTGAGGAATGTATCGAAGGGCTTGATATCCGACCCGATGGTATCTATGTTGATGGTACCGCAGGCGGTGCAGGTCACTCCTCTGCAATCGCTGCCCGACTGAATGAAAAGGGCAGACTTATCGCTCTTGACAGAGATCCCGACGCAGTTGCTGTTGCAACGGAAAGGCTGTCGGTATACAGCAATGCGAGTGTGTTCCACAGGAACTACTCAGAGATAAGGGCGGTCCTCGATGAACTTGATATAGACTATGCCGATGGTATCCTTATGGATCTTGGCGTTTCGTCATTTCAGCTTGACGAGGGAAGCAGAGGTTTCTCTTATCACTCTGATGCTCCGCTTGATATGCGAATGAGCAAAGAGGGAATGAGTGCAGCAGATATTGTCAATACCTATTCAGAGTCAGAGCTTGCAAGGATCATATTCGAATACGGAGAAGAAAAATTCTCACGCAGAATAGCTTCGAATATCGTGAAAGCAAGAGAAACTGCTCCCATAGAGACAACATTACAGCTTGCAGACATAATCAGAGAAAGTGTTCCTCAGAAGGCGAGACGTGAAAAGAACCCTTGTAAAAAGACCTTTCAGGCAATAAGAATAGCAGTCAACGGAGAATTCGAGCACCTTGAAAAAGGACTTGAGGACGCGTTCTACAGTCTGAGGGCAGGAGGAAGGCTTGCGGTAATTACTTTCCATTCCCTTGAAGACAGAATAGTAAAAAAGAAATTCGCGGAATGGTGCAAAGGCTGCATATGCCCGCCTGACTTTCCACAATGTGTATGCGGACACAAGCCGCAGGGAAAACTTGTGAACAGAAAGCCGTTAGAGGCAAAAGAAAAGGAACTCGAAAGAAACAACAGAAGCAGAAGCGCAAAGCTCAGAATAATAGAAAGGAGTGCGGAAAGCAATGGCTGAAAACACTGTACGCTATTATAACGATGAAAGCTACGACGACGCCGATTCGGACGAGACAACCGAGATGGACGACGCTGTAAAGAATGATACTGAGCAGAAGCCTGAGATAAGTATGAGAAAGAACGAAGCACAAAGCGGTTCTGTAATAATGATCATATTTATATCATTGCTGGCTGCCGCACTGCTTGGCTCGGTTATCTATTCGCTGGATAAGCGGAATACAATGTATAATAAAGTAGCCGCTATT
>SFFP01000056.1 GCA_004556875.1 Ruminococcus flavefaciens | reverse complement strand
ACGGTGAAGGGGAGACTTCACAGGGAGATATCATAGTTTATCGTATTAACGACGGAGGCTGGAAGGTGCTCGTACCATATGGTTCTGATATCAGGAGAAATTATGCTCAGGAACAAGTCAAGTCTCTTTTCAAAGCGTGCAATTCTGCACTTTGTGATATGGACGAGGAAGACCTTTTAAATTATGATGCTAAGCCATTCATTGTAAGCTCAGATGACAGCATGAACTATAATGTTCCCAATGATTTTGATGTGGAAGTATTCAAACAGAAGACAAAGAATTATATGTCAATAATAACAGGAATTGAATGGTTTGCTGTCCTTCAGGACGGTGTGGTCATTTATACTGTTATCATGAATCCTAATACAGAGGTCAATAGTGTAACATTTCCTCACGAAAGCATAATATACAAAGATACTGAGCAGGAAAATCTAAAGACTCAGTCTGTAGAAGACCCAAAAAGCTATGACGAGCTTTACGAGATATGCAAGAGCGTTATCAGTAATTATTGATATCTGCATATAAAAGTCTGCCGCCGAATATATTTGTAGTATCAAGTATTTCGGAGGTATGACCATGCAGGACAAGACCGTTAAACAAAATCAGAACATCATTCTCGAAAACCGCAAAAATCTCAGTATTTCGGGAATAACCGATGTTGACAGCTTTGACGAAAAGGAGATAAGCCTTTACACTCAGCTGGGCGAGCTTACCATACAGGGGCGAGAGCTTCATATCGACTCTATGAGCGTTGAGACAGGCGATATGACCATAACAGGCGATATATGGGCGATAATCTACGGAGATAAGGACAAAAAAGGTCCTATTTCGGCTCTTGGAAGACTGTTCAGATGAATATGCCCGAGACTTTTTTTACCGTAAATGAAGAACTGCGGCTTTTCGGGCTTTCCTGCCTTATGGGAGCAGTAGTCGGAGCGGCATATGATGTGCTGAGAGTTTTCAGAATTATAGCCCCCCATAACGGCGTTCTCACAGCTTTGGAGGATATCGGCTTTCTCGGACTTTATGCCATTGCCCTGACGGCTTTTTCGGAAGCTGCCGCAAGAAGCGAAATGAGGCTGTATTTCGTTATCGGAAATGCTGTGGGAGCTGTGCTTTATACAGTGACGGTGGGAAGCGTTGTCATGAGAACTCTCCGAAAGCTTTTTGGGCTTATTGGAAAGCTTTTCTCCATTGCTTTCAGACCTGTCAAACCTGTATTTATATTATTACGTAAAAAAGCAACTGTTAAATTTGTAAGAAATTCCAAAAATATAGTTAAACATATTAAAAAAATAAAAATTGTATTGCTAAACAGACTGTATCTGTTGTATAATAAAATGGAAAATACGAAAGAGAAAGAACGTGAAAAACGTTGTCGAAGAAAATGAGGCATGAAAAAGAAAAGAAAAAGGGTCTGTTCAACCGCGGACTTGTGAAGCTTGCAGCAGTTGCAGTTGTCATCGGCTGCGGCGTTCTTATCGCGGCTACACAGAAGGACTGCGCAGAAAAAGAGGAGCAGATGAAGGTGATACAGACTAAAATAGATGCGTATGAGAATGAGAATGCCGAGCTGCAGCGTGTCCTTGACAGTGATGACCTCAATGAGTATATGGAAAAGGTCGCATTGGAAGAAAGAGACTACGCTTATCCGGATGAGCGCAGATTCTACGACACTACAAGGGATTAATCGGGCTTGCAGAGACAGGTCCATAATAAAGGAGTTATAAATAAATATGCAGCTGGAAATTGGTAAGATCTATAATGGCAAGGTCAAGGGCATCACTCAGTACGGAGCTTTCGTTGATATCGAGGGCGGCGGTACCGGTATGGTGCATATTTCCGAAATCGCCAATACATACGTCAGTGATATCAGAGAACATCTGACTGAGGAGCAGGAAGTCAAGGTCAAGGTAATAGGCATCAACGAAGCAGGAAAGGTAAGCCTTTCGATAAAGAAAGCTTCTGAAAACGGAGATGCTCAGCAGCGTCAGCGCCGTTTTGACAAAGGACAGGGAAAGTTCGATAAGGGCGGCGATAAGGGTGACCGCAGCTTTGACAAGGGCGACAGAGGCGGTGACAGAGGCGATAGAAATCAGCGCAGCAAGCCTGTGATCTGGGAGCCTAAAAAGCAGACTCCGCCTTCCGAAATGACTTTTGAGGACATGATGTCACGCTTTAAACAGACAAGTGAAGAGCGTATGTGCGATCTCAAGCGCAGTACCGACAGAAAGAATGGTACAAGAAGAAAGTAATACAGAGCCGTCCGAAAGGGCGGCTTTTTTTGCAGGATGCTGAAAAAATTTCCGCCCCTCTTTTCGCGCTGAAGATAAAAAACGGCAGATATTGCGCCGCGTCTGCTGCTATTTCTGTAAATGTATGTTATAAGCGCAGAGCCTGCGCCCCCCTTTTCGCGATGAAGATAAAAAAACGGCAGATATTGCGCCGCGTCTGTTGCTATTTCTGTAAATGTATGTTATAATAAAACAGATTATATTTTTTGGAGAAAGATTATGGAATTCAAAAAAAATCCTGAACTTGCTGAAAAGCCTAATCATGCTCACTACCCTGTGTGCCGCGGAAGGCTCGATGAAATAAATAAGATAAGCTATAAGACTTTTTATTATACTATCGGTGCGTCGCTGATAATGGGATTGCTTTCCATGATGCGGGTGCCGCTCAATGTTGTAGGCTGGATACCTATGATATTTACAATGGAAGATAATCAGGCGTTCAATATGAGTTTTGGTTTCAGCCTGACTCAGTTCATAATGTGTCTGGTGTTCTGTTTTATATCTGCCCTCGGCTGTTCAAAGCAAAAGCAATTCACGGTCATAACCTTTGTTTTGTATCTGCTTATGTTCGTATCATCACTTTTTAATATCTTTTCGATGTTTGATATGATAACCGGACTATTGGGCTTTATCGGTATGTGTGTAAGCTTTCTTTCGCTGACAGCCTATAAGGACTTCAAACAGCTTGAAAAAACGGAAGGATTTCCTATTTTCAGCACTATCCTTGCTGATTATGAGGATCAGAAAAAGAAAAATCCAAATGGCTTTTCAAAAAGACATTTCGATCAGCTTATGAGGGAAAAGCTGAAAAATGAGAGAAATACGCATGATGTCAGCAACCTTAACGGCGGCAGTCAGCAGCAGGGGATATCCGACTTTTCAAAGCCGCAGTCAGCTGATACCGATGATATCGGAGAAATGCCTGAGCTTTCTGTAAAGCCTATTGTGCGTACAGAGGCTGTTTATAAAAAATTTGTTCCAAAGGATCGTAAAGAGGTCTATTTTTCAGACAGTCCGTTAAAACTGAAATAAGGGGGAATAATATGTTTGCTAAGGTTTCAAGTCTCGGACTATTCGGTCTAAATGCCTTTCCCGTTGATGTAGAGATAGATATAAGCCGCGGCAATCCGCAGTTTGAGATAGTTGGTCTGCCTGATACCGTTGTAAAAGAGAGCCGTGAGCGTATTCGTGCGGCTCTGCGTTCATGCAGTATCAGTTTCCCTGTAGCCTCTGTTATGATCAATCTTGCGCCTGCTGATACAAAAAAGAGCGGATCTGTTCACGATATGGCGATATTTATGGCTATACTAAAGGCAATGCGCATGATAAGCGAGGAGCTTGACGGCTGTTCATTCATAGGCGAGATATCTCTTAACGGTGATATCCGCAGGATAAACGGTGTGCTCCCTATGGTGATGCTTGCACGCGAACTTGGCGTAAAGTCGGTGTTTGTGCCTGCTGATAACGCAAAGGAAGCGGCTGTTATTGACGGTGTGGATATCTATGCTGTGAGCAATGCGGAGGAGCTTATAAGGCATTTCCGAAATGAAGAAAGGCTCACGCCCTGTGAACACTATACTCCGCCTGAGACGGCATACAACGAGGTGCTTGATTTTGCAGACGTAAGAGGACAGCAGTCAGCTAAGAAAGCTCTTGAAATAGCTGCTGCGGGCGGTCACAATGCTCTGCTCATAGGCTCGCCCGGAAGCGGCAAAAGTATGCTGGCAAAGCGTATGCCTTCAATTCTTCCGCCTCTTACCTTTGAGGAAGCACTTGAAACTACAAAGATACATTCAATATCGGGACTTCTTACTCCCGAGACCCCTATAATCACAAAGCGTCCGTTCCGTTCGCCTCATCATACCATATCTTCCGCAGGACTGGCAGGCGGCGGCACTGTTCCTCATCCGGGAGAGGTCTCACTCGCACATAACGGACTGCTTTTCCTTGATGAGCTTGCGGAATTTGACCGCAAAACACTGGAGATACTCCGTCAGCCCCTTGAGGACAGAAAGGTGACTATCGCCCGTGCATCGGGTACGGTTACTTATCCATGTACAATTATGCTCATAGGCGCTATGAATCCTTGTCCTTGCGGATATTACGGACACCCTAAGCGCAAGTGCATCTGCCCCAAAAATAAGGTGGCAGGCTATCTCTCAAAGATATCAGGACCGCTGCTTGACCGCTTTGACCTGCATATCGAGGTCGCTCCTGTGGAGTTTGGTGACCTTTCTTCAAAGGCTAAAGAGGAAAGCTCTGCAGAGATACGCAAGCGCGTAATAGCTGCAAGAGCTATACAGGAGGAGCGCTTCAAGGGTACGGGAATAACCTGTAATGCGCTTATAACTCCCGATAAATTGCAGGAATTATGTCCTATGGACGATGCTGCGGAAACTCTTATGAAAAACGTCTTTGACAGGCTGGGACTCAGTGCGAGAGCCTATGACCGCATACTAAAGGTGTCAAGGACTATCGCTGATATCGACGGTTCTGAGGTCATAAGGAAACAGCACGTCGCAGAAGCGGCACAGTTCAGAAGCCTTGACCGCAAATACTGGTCTGAATAGCAGCTTGAAGCTGCACCAACCATTGCAGTATAAAATTAAAAAGAAAAAGATACAAAAAGGAGAAACAATGAAATCGGCATTCAAAAAATTACCCTCGGGCAAGCACAGCATTGACGGCGGACTGCTTTTTGCAGTAACGCTTTGCGCGGCAATAAGCTCGCTGCTGATATACTCTATCACAAAGACAAAGGTGCTTGAGACTGTGGGATCAAGTTACTGGAAAACACAGCTGTTCTCTATGGCGGTAGGTGTTGTGGCGGCAGTCATAATCTCGTTCTTCGACTACCGCAAGCTTGTAAAGCTATGGTTCATATTCGTGCCTGCCGCTCTGGGACTTATGGCGCTGACCTTTACTTCGCTGGGATATCGGCGAGAGGGCGCAGATGACCAGGCGTGGCTCAATCTCGGATTTATACAGTTTCAGCCGTCTGAGGTGCTGAAACTGGCGTTCATACTCACTTTCGCATATCATCTTTCCCGTGATGAGGAGGAGATGAACAAGCCGCTGCATATGCTGCTGATAATCATACACGGCATGATACCCATTGGCATTGTCGGCTTGCAGGGCGACTACGGTACAGCTATCGTATTTGCGGCTATTTTTGCATTTATGATTTGCTCGGCAAAGATATCATGGAAATACCTTGTTGCTGCACCTTTCGTTATAGCCGCAGGAGTTGCGGGAATGTGGTTTTTCGTCCTCAGTGAGTTCCACAAAAAGCGTATCCTCATACTCTTCCACCCCGGTACAGACCCCGAATATATCGAGTATCAGCAGGATCTTGGACTTGCGGCACTCAAATCGGGCGGAGTCTTTGGAAAGGGACTTTTCGGCAAGCCTGAGGATTATATCTCTGTTCCTGAGATACACAACGACTTTATTTTCACTTATCTGGGACAAGTTTTCGGATTTGTGGGTTCTATCGGTATAATCATAATCCTTGCGTATATCTGCCTTAAAATATTCGGTGACAGCCGCGTTTGCAGAGATCACCTGGGAAAATTCATATGCATGGGTGCTTTCGGACTTATCCTTTCACACTGTATCATGAATATCGGCATGGTGCTGAAAGTAGCGCCTGTTATCGGCGTTCCGCTGCCATTCCTCAGTGCAGGCGGTACGGCTATGATTAGTATGTATGCCATTATCGGACTCGTCCTCAGCACGTATAGTCACCGCGCTGTGAATTACAACGTTTTCTACGACGAAGAAGATGAATAAAAATACCGCTCCTCTGCCGAATGTGCAGGGGAGCTTTTTTTGCCTGTATATCTTGACAAACGGCTTTATATAGGGTACAATAAAATTAAGTATACGAAAGGGGGCAAATCAATGAAAAAATCAAGAAAAACAAGGCTTATTGCAGCGGCTTTTGCGGCTACAGCAGGTCTTACAAGCTGTCAGATGGCGTATGGACCTCCTCCGACTAACGAGGTCACCAGTGAAGCTGTTACTGAGTATGACCCTGCAAAGGACGATGTACAGGACGTTTACGGACCTCCTGTGACCGAAGCAGAAGAGACTGAAGAGGAATACAGACCCGAAAATGACAAAGTTCAGCTCGTATACGGTCCGCCCGAAAGCTTTGGAAAGTAAAACTGCACAATGAAAGCGTGATACCTTTGTGCATATATACAAAGTTCAGAGAAAGAACGAAAAACCGGACGTTTTTACGACATTTATCATATAGCACTGAAAATATGAAAGGAGTGTTCTACCATGAAAAAAACTATTCACACGGTTCTTACTGCCGCAGCATTTGCCGCAGCAAGTATGTCAGCTATGCCTGCATCGGCAGGTGAGGGAAATCCATCTGCATTTCCCGATGTAAGAAACAAGGTCGAAAAAGATGCGTATGCAGAGTTTTACGGTGCATACGGTCCGCCCCCGACAACATCATTGTCCGAGACAGTGACTACGACATCATTGTCATTACCAATGACTACTTTAACTACAACAACTACTACAATGCCTCAGACCGTTTACGGACCGGCAACTACTTTCAATGTGATCTCGACTTATCAGGAAGACGTTGTTGATATGACCACAACAATGCTGCCTCAGCCTGCTTATGGTCCTGCACCTGTTTATCTTGGTGATGCGAATATGGACGGCGTTGTTGATATCTTTGACGCTGTTGCCGTGAGAAAGGCTATACTTTTCGATGAATATGCAGACAAGATAAACCGCTATTTCGCAGACCTGAATAAGGACGGCAATATCACTGTGGGTGACCTTGTTCTCCTTAACAGATACCTGCTCGGAAGTATTAAGGACCTCGAAAACCTGCCTAACAGAGGGGACGATGTTATTGTCACTACTACTACCGACGAGAAGTATGACGATATCGACGGCGAGGTGACTCTGTATGACCCGAGAACAGATACGGTAGTTCCTGTTTACGGTCCTCCGTCTGTTTTCTTCACAAAGACCTATGGCACAACGGCTGATATTTCTCAGACACAGCCTGATGTGAATAAAATGATATCCGAGGAGAAGTAATATGCTCAGTGTTGATATGAAGCGTACTCATCTCGGACAGATGAGAGACTACAGAAAAAGACTTATGACAGAGCCAAAGCTCAGAAATCTGTTCCTGGAGCTGACTCTGCGCTGCAACGAGCACTGTCTCCACTGCGGAAGCCACTGCGGCGACGTTAAATCAGAAGAGCTTACCGTTGAGCAGTATCGCACCTTCCTTGAACAGGTTAAGGAAGATATGACTACAGAGGGAAAAATGCTCTGTATCACAGGCGGTGAGCCGCTGCTCAGAAAGGAATTCTTCGATATCATGGGAGCTGCCCATGAGCTGGGTTTCAGCTGGGGAATGACCAGCAATGCCACTCTTATCGACGACAGCGTTGCTAAGGACCTTAAAAGAGTCGGCATGGGAACTATCTCTGTAAGCATAGACGGCCTTGAGGAGACTCACGACGCTTTCAGAAGAACTCCCGGCGGCTACAAGAAGGCAATGAGCGGAATTGAGAGCCTTCTGCGCGTCGGCGGTTTCCAGAACGTTCAGGTAACTACTGTTGTAACTCATCAGAATATCGGACAGCTTGATGAGCTTTACAAGATATTGAACGAGATAGATATAGATTCATGGCGTGTTATAAATATGGAGCCTATGGGACGCGCTAAACAGCACCCCGAGCTTCTGCTCACTCCCGATGACTATAAGACCATCTTTGAGTTTATCAGAAATAAGCGTATCGCAGGTGAGCCTGTTACATATGGCTGCAGCCACTATCTCGGCATGGAGTATGAGCGCGAAGTCCGCGACTGGTACTATCTGTGCACAGCAGGTCTTTACACTGCAAGCATCACAGCTAACGGTGATATCATTGCCTGTCTCGATATCGAGCGCAGACCAGAATTCGTACAGGGCAATGTACTCAAAGACCGATTCAGCGAAGTCTGGAAGAATAAATTCCAGATATTCAGACGCGACCTTTCAGACGATAACGAGGTCTGTTCAAAGTGCGAGCATAAGGATTTCTGCCACGGCGACGCATACCACAGCTGGGACTTTGACAACAACAAGCCCCTTGTCTGTTTCAAGGATATACTCTTCTGATAATGAATACAAAATACACGGTGCAGAGGCGATAGCTTCTGCACTTTTTTATACTGTAATAAATTATTTGTAATTGACAAAGGAAAATTTATGTAGTATAATATTTGTGAATTTGGTTAAGGAGAGATGAATATGAATTCAGAGGTATATGGACGGTATGAGATAATCGACGCACATTCGCACATTTTTCCCGAAAAGATCGCAGAAAACGCTACAGTTAACATCGGACATTTTTATGATATCCCAATGGATAATAAAGGAATAAGCAGCAAACTTATCGAGGCAGGAAGTAAAATAGGGGTAACAAAATATCTTGTTTGCTCTACAGCTACTACACCGCATCAGACATACAATATCAACAATTTTATCGCAGAAGAGTGCGCTCAGCACAGCTGTTTCTACGGCTTTGGCACTACTCACCCCGACTCGGAAGACTTAGAGGGAGATATCGAGCAGATACTCTCGCTTGGACTTCACGGTGTAAAGCTTCACCCCGATTTTCAGAAATTCAATGCTGACTCACCCGAAGCTTTCAAAATTTATGAGCTTATTGAGGGAAAGCTCCCTTTGCTCATTCACTGCGGTGACGCAAGGTATGACTATTCCGCACCTCGCCGTATCAGAAAGATACACGATAACTTTCCTAAGCTTCAGCTTCTTGCGGCACATCTTGGCGGCTATCAGCAGTGGGAAGAAGCAGAGCAGTGTCTGCCCGGCCTTGACAATGTGAGATTTGATATCAGCAGTTCGCTGGCATTTCTTACTCCCGAAAAGGCGGCTCATATGATAAGGAAATACGGCGTTGAGAATTGCTTCTTCGGTTCTGATTTCCCTATGTGGAGTCATGAGGACGAGCTTATGCGCTTCCTCAAGCTTGGTTTCACAGAAGAGGAGAATCAGAAAATACTTGCCGCAAACTTCAAGGATTTTCTCGGACTTTGAGAGAAAAAACCACAGTGCTTCTGACAGTAGTGTCAGAGGCACTGTTTTTTTGTAGGGATATCATTTTTGTTGCACTGGATTAACTCGCGTAAAAGTAAAATAAAAATATACTGCCTGACTAAGAGTCAGTTGTCAAAATTTACATATTTTTTGTTAGCTTGATGTAACAACATGATTATTGTGCCGAACTTACGGTTTTTCGGTGAAAACTTGTTGACTTCCATTA
>SFFP01000055.1 GCA_004556875.1 Ruminococcus flavefaciens | reverse complement strand
AGGAAGACATCAAGCTCTCTGAAAACCTGCTCTGTTATGTACTTGGTGATCTCAGGCTTTGAACGGTCTGCAAAGTAAGCATCAGACTCTGCAAGAGTCATGGATACTCTTCTCTTTGTAACTATTCCGCCGATCTTCTTTTTAATTTCAAGGAAAACACTGTCGTCAGGTGCAGCAGGTGAATAATAGCTGCGAAGTCTGATCTTTTCCTTGTAATATGGCTTTGAAAGCGACTCTCTAATAAGATAATCATCAGGAGTATCATAATAAATGTTATAGATACCGTACTCCTTACCGCCTACACAGTAATCATCAGGATTCATATATTCGTTGATGACCTCCATGAGTCCGTGATACTGATCCATATTAAGGAGAAATTTGATCTCTTTGCGAGCGAATGTATTTATAGCCATAATCTCCTCCGAAACGTCTTTACCGCCCGGAGTCTCACACTCCTTTCGTATCATTTGATTACATTATAGCCACCGTTTCTTAAAATAGTCTTAAGTTTGCCAATAATTCACCAAATCTTCAATATCCTAACACAAAAAATGTCCGAAAGCCACAATTCGCCTATAATACGTTGTTTTCTCTTATTACAAAGCTGCTTGTTACGCTAAGTAAAAAAATCGAGGAAAAGTTCAATGATATTATTTTGCTATTTTTTGCATAATTATACCACTTTTTCTACTTCTTATTAAGTCGTTTTTAAGGTTTATCACCTCTTTTTCAGCCAAAAACAGCAATAATTGACCAATTAACCGCAATAATTGGAGAAAAAGCCGTCAATTCGTTGTTTCTGAGCTATTCAATGTTTAATTACTTTGTTTATTTTGTTCTTTTTTTATTCACACTTGTCTTCTGTACTTAGTAGGAGTTACTCCAACTATCTTTTTAAACTGCCGCATAAAATGCTCTTCATTATCATATCCGCACATAGCCGCAACCTGTGAGACCGTACAGCCTGTCTCGCTCAGTATCTCCTTCGCCTTTTCTATTTTGCCGCTTATGACATCAGCAATGCAGGATACCCCAAAAGTCTCGCGGTAGAGATGCTGAAAATATGACCGCGACATATTAACATACGCCGCCATTGTATCAACATTCCACTTCATCTGAGGATTTCGGTATATCTTTTCTCTAAGCTCAATAAGGAGCCCGTAATGCGGTTCAGAGGTCTGCACCGAAATATCCCTGCTCACACCCGTATCACTCAGCTTGATAAGCAGCACACGCATCAGGCTGTCTATCATTTTCGCTCTGCGCGCACCGAGAGAGTAATATTCAGAGGCAATATTCCGCATAAGACTGCATATGAATTCTGTATCCGCAAACCTTATGGGACGATTGTATACAAGGTCAAGAGAGTCTATAAACTCCTGCTCGTCACCTGTATCAAAGCATATCCAGTCACACACCATTGCACATTCATCGGCGGCATACTCAACCGTCCGCTTTCCGTCACAGATAAGCAATGTATCGGCAGGCATATGCATATTTATACCGCTTATGCCAATACGGCATCTGCTCCTTATAAGCATTATCATGTGCTCGCCTTCCGCCTGCCTTTTAAGCACCGTACCACATTCATATACGGAATTCCAGCCTATGCAGCGAATATTCAAGTCATCACTTCCCGTCAGCGATAAATCGCCATTCTATATCCTTCCAATAGTCACCTGCGTAGTCGATACCGACCCTCGGAGCTGTCTTTATCTCAGGTCTGAAGCCGTCATCCTCAAACCATATCTCCTCAATGTCATTTAAATGTATTCCTTTAAAGCTTCCGTCTATTTTCATATTCTTTGTCAGTTTAGCAGGTCCGTCAAAGTGCTCGCCTGCCCGAAGAAGTATACCCTGCGGCTGTTCCTTTTCGCCTGTTATGATGTTCATGAGCCAGTGCATACCATAGCAGAGATACACATATATAACGCCGCTCTCTCCGTAGAGCAGCTCTGTTCGCTTAGTCCTGCCTTTTGCAGCATGACAGCCCTTATCCTCTTCTCCGCGGTAGGCTTCTGTCTCGGCGATACGCTCACGAAGCTCAGTGCCGTCAGCAAGTCTGTGGACAAGTATCTTTCCCACAAGGTCCGGAGCTGTTTCAAGAACATCGCGGTGAAAGAAATCCGCATCAAGCCTTTTATTCATACATCAAACCCTCAGACTCTGTTCAAGCTCAGCGTCAGGCTTTACGAAAGCGGTTTTATAGTTAGTGAATATGACCTTGCCCGGCTTTGCACCCGCAGGCTTCTTTACGAACTTTGCAAGGCAGTAGTCCACAGGGACAAGTCCCGAATTGCGTCCGCTGCTGTTTACTGCAGCAATTATGGCAGCTTCCTCGATAGTTTTATCAGGCGGCGTTGCGCCGTCAGTGAGTATGAGCACATGAGAGCCTGTAATAAGCTGAGTATGAAGCCATATATCCGACTTCTCGGCAAACTTCAGACTAAGCTGGTCATTCTGCTTGTTATTGCGTCCCACAAGTATCGAAAAACCGTCGCTGGACTTGTACTCTATAGGCGGAAGCGCCTTTGGAGGCTTTGCCTTGCCGCCTGCATAGCGGATATATCCCTGTTCACGCAGTTCAAGTCTCAGCTGGATTATATCATTTTCCGATGAAGCTCTTGTCAGCGAATCGAATACACTTTCAAGGTACTGCAATTCTTCCTCACCCTTCTGTATCTGCACTGCAAGCTTCTCTTCAGCAGTAACGGATTTCTTATACTCACTATAATAGTGCTGAGCGTTCTGGGCAGGTGTTTTTCTGACATCAAGCTCTATAGTTATATTCGGACAGCTCTCATCGTAGAAATCCTCAACTGTTGCCGAGCTGTCGCCCTTTTGTATACGGTACATATTTGCGGATATAAGGTCGCCGTAAAGCTTAGCCTTATCCTTGTCAGCGCAGGCGGCAAGCTCCTCACGCTGTGCGGCAATACGCCTTGATGTACGTTCTGTAAGATTCATCAGCAGCTTGAAAAGGTCATTTGCGCGCTGTTTTGTACGTGCAGCTCTGTCACGCTCTGAATAGAAATAATCAAGCAGCTCCGAAGCAGTCGGTATCTCCTTTGTGTACATAAGTGTACCAAACTGAGAAAGGCGTATAAACGAAAAGTCCTTCAGCTGACCTTCCTTGTCGCTGACAGATGAGAAACAGCACTCACCGTTTTCAAGCTGTCCCTTTGTACGCTTAATGACAAAGAGCAGTCTGTCAAGCTGGTCACCGTCTATGGTATCGCTTTCAAGATGTGCTCCTCTGCCTGCAAAAAACGCCCATTCACGCGCAAGTATAGGGGATATTCCTTCAAATATTCGTATAAGAGCCTTTGAAAGCTCCTTTGGTTCAGTGCTGCGGAGTCTTGAAACTATCTCGTCAGGCTCGGCAGTAAGGAAATTCAGTCTGTCATCGCGCGGCGGCATTGTGTACTTCATTCCCGGAAGCACAAGTCTCTCACGGGACATATCCTCGTCAACACGTTTGATACTGTCGATGACCTTTCCCTCGTCACTGATTATCACAAGATTTGAACAGCGTCCCATTATCTCGCAGGCAAGTGTTATGGTAACGATATCAACCAACTCATTGACGCACTCAAAGTCAAGGAAAAGTATTCTTTCCAGACCGTCCTGCCTTATATCGATAAGCTTGCCGCTGCCCAGCCGCTTTCTGAGAAGCATACAAAACATAGGCGGTGTCTGCGGATTGTCAACGCTGTTTTCGGTTATGTGCACCCTTGCACTTCCTGCATTTGCAGATATATAGAGCTTTTTGCTGCCGCTTCGGGTACGTATGGATATTATGACCTCCTCACGGGAAGGCTGATGTATTTTCTCGACTCTTCCACCGATAAGCGGCAGAAGCTCGTTTCTGACTGCATATAAGAAAGCTCCATCCAGAGCCATAAGATCATTCCTTTGCTATTTTTTTCTTTTGAAAAACTGTCGCTTTCAGCCTCTGTTTGGAACGTATATAAACTTTTCACCTAATATTATAACATTTTGTGTAAGTTTATTCCAATCAAATATTGCGATAAACCAGCAGTTCAAAGTCCGCTTTAGTCGTAAGTTTCCCAATTTTTGCTAATTTTTCCTGCTGTTCCCTGCCTGTTCTGTAGTAATAAGGAGTCATTGAGAAGAGCGCATTTATGTCCTCCTGATTTTCCAGCTGCATTTCATAGGTTATGTGCTTCTTATCCAAAAGCTCAAAGCCGTCAAGCTCATAGGGTTTCACCTCATTTTTATAAGGCGTATCATATATTGCTTTTTTCAGCTCCCACAAATGTTCAGCTGAAGGTATTGCCATTATCATAATGCCGCCTTTTCTGAGTACACGCCGAAACTCTTCGCCGCAGTACGGCGCAAAAAGTGTAACGAGCATATCGCATGAGCTATCCCCCACAGGTATGTGAAATACGCTTGCGACTGCAAGCTCTGCGGTTTTGCAGCGTTTTGAGCTGTACTCGACAGCAGCTTTCGATATATCTATTCCGCACACATCTGCCGTAATTTTTCTTTCTGAAAGCTTATCAATTATTGCTGAGGTATAATATCCCTCGCCGCAGCCTGCGTCAATTATGGTCTGTCCGCTGAGATACTCACAGACATCATCGCGCAAAGCTTCACAAAGCGGCGAATAATAGCCTTTATCAAGGAAATTCCTCCTTGCCTGCACCATGAGCTTATTGTCGCCGTGAACAGTCTTGCCCATATGCTTTGAGAGCAGCAGATTAACGTATCCGCTTCTTGCCTTGTCGAAGCTGTGCCCCTTTTCGCAGACATAGGAATTCCCCGATATATCAAGCTTTTTACCGCATACAGGACATATGAATATACTCATTGCCACACCTCAGACGTACTCACAGGGATCAACTGAGCTTTCAGCGATCTCGATGTCAAGCTGTGGAAATTTTTCTTCAAGAGCGCGGCGAAGTTCCCATAAAACGATATTTTCCGTATGGAAATGACCGCAGTCAAGAAGTGATATGCCATAATTGTTAGCGTCTATCCACACATCATGCTTAACGTCGCCTGTAATAAGCGCATCACAGCCTTTTTCCATTGCAAGTTTAAGCATTGAGCCGCCCGAGCCTGAGCAGAAAGCTATCCTTTTTATCATTTTTCCGCATTTGCTTGTACGGACATATTCACAGCCGAATATCTCCTTGCAAACCTCAGCAAGCTTTTTCGGAGATATTTCTTCATCAAGTTCGATTATCCAGCCAAGACCTTTATCACCGCCAAGCTCTTCAAATGGCTCAGGATCGCCTTTTACACCAAGCTTTTCGCTGAGTTTAGTGAGTATCACTCCGTTAGTACCGCCGTTAGCTATATCAAGATTTGTGTGCAGACATACCGCACCGATGCAATTTTCGATAAGCTTATAAACAGGATCATTTGAGGCGATCCGCTTTCTCGGCTCAAAAATAACAGGGTGATGTGAAATTATCAGCTCTGCGCTCTTTTTAAAGGCTTCTTCAACGACCTCATTGGTTATATCAAGTGAAAGGAGCACTGTACTGCACTCATCAAGAGGATACTCTACAAGATAGCCTGAGTTATCCCACTTTTCCTGCATATCAAAAGGATATAGACTGTCAAGAAAAGCAATAATATCATTCACGTTAACATTTGAAACACCATTTGAAAGCTTTGCCGCAAGAGCTTCATAATGCTGAGCTTCACATATTTTTCCTGCCTTTTTCAGACTCTCAGCAACCTTTGAACAGCGATCAGACTCACGGTTGTAATACTTTTTAGTCAGCGGATCATCTTCATCAAGATGTCCCATAATGCTCTCAGTTTCAGTAAGATCACAGAGATAGTTAGGGTCATAATCAGCCGTAATTATATTGTAAAGCTTGTCACCCTCTTCTGCGATAAACTCTTCCTTTATGGCAAAACCGTAGTCATAGAGCCCCTTTCTGAGCACTTCGGTCTTTGTCATAGGCTGAAGTATCCAATGTGTTTCCTCGTTAGCTCTTCCGTCAGTGCTGACCTTTGACATTATTTCAAGGATAGTCTCTCCGCCCATTCCTGCAATAACGATATCCGATACTCCGTCAAGGGACACATTTTCAAGTCCATCTGAGAGTACAAGCTCCACATTGTCCTGTATTCCGTATTTTTCAACGGTATTTCGCGCAGAATCAAGCGGACCTTCCTTCACATCGGAAGCAATGACCTTACTGCACTTTCCGCTCTTTACCAGTTCAGCCGCGAGGTATGCGTGGTCTGTACCGACATCAACAGCGATCCCCTCGCCGCTGACAAGCTCAGCTATCTTTTTTAGTCTGTTATCAAGCATTTCTGCACCTCATCAATATCAAAAATAGCGCACTGCACGGCAGTACGCATAAACAAAACCAAGCACAGCCGTTTCCGACTGTGCTTTTGGTCTCATAAATTATGCTTCGTTCATCTTTGCAAAGCACTCACTGCAGTAAACAGCTCTTCCTTCCTTTGGCTCAAAAGGAACCTTTGCTTCACCGCCGCATGAAGCGCAAACTGCTGTGTACATTACGCGCTCAGCCTTGCCTGCGTTCTTTCTTGCATCACGACATGATTTGCATCTCTGTGGCTCATTAACGAAGCCTTTCTCTGCATAAAATTCCTGTTCGCCTGCGGAGAAAATAAACTCCTGTCCGCACTCCTTGCAAACTAATGTCTTGTCTTCGTACATCTTAAAATACCTCGCTTAATTTTTTTCGACCACGGTTGGACTTCCACCCACATCTTTGTAAAACAACGCTCTCTGGCTTGAGCTACACGGTCATATTTCAATTTGTATCGTGCATTACCACACGTATTTTCTTTCTTGCTCGCTGCATAGCATTGTCAACAGCCTTTTCGCTGATGCCAAGCTTTTCAGCCGTACTCTTGTAGCTCAGACCCTGCACGCACAGAGTGAGCACATTCAGCTCAGTCAAAGACAAGACCGAGCAAATGTTTTTCCAGAGTTCGGAAAAAAATTCTTTGTAAAAATAAATGCTTTCAGGAGTTTCCTCCACTGACAGTACATCTGCCGCCTCATCATCGTCTATACGTTCACCGAAAGATGTACTCTTTACCGATCTTTTGGAAAGAGTCCTCATGCGGTTTACGATACATACCTCTGCAAAAGTTGAGAACTTTACTCCCTTTTGCGGATCAAAGGCTTCGATCGCTTTGAGAAGGCTCATCATGCCTTCCTGATGCAGGTCGTCGCTGTCGGTAGCAGAATTTGCATAAATTTCCGATTTAATGAAAATAAGTCTTGAATAGCGTGAAATAAGAACAGCAGATGCATTTTTATCAGTTTTGCCAAGCACTGCAAGCTCCTCATCCGTTTTGCTGTTCAGTTCATTCAAATTGAAATCCAAATCAAGCAAGATATCCACCCAACAATCTGCATTTTTCCATACAATTCAAGTTTATTGCCGACTCCCCGCGGATCGCTCCGAAGGGAGTCGGTATAAATGATATTAGTTTTCTGAATCCTTAGCAGCTTCTTCTTCAGCAGCCTTTAAAAGCTCTGCCATATCGAAGTTGAAGTTAGCGCTCTTGTTTCCCTGTGCAGGCTTGTTCTGCTGCTGATTCTGAGCAGGAGCCTGTGCAGGCTTATTATTGTTATTGTTGTTGTTATTATTGTTATTGAAGTTCTTATTGTTATTATTGTTATTGTTGTTATTAAAATTTCCTACATTTGAGAATGGATCGCCGCTCTTGTTCTTATCGCCTGTTTTTGCAGACGGAAGATCTGACAGATCAGCTCTTGGAGCCTTTGAAGGTGTAAATTCAGCCTTAGGAGCTTCTGCCTTCTTTATAGTATTCTCATCAGACTTTGCTGTATCAACAGTCTTGCGAGCTTCACCGATAAGGTTCTGAGCCTCGTTCATTCTGCCTGTGCACTGACCTGTAAGGTTATTGAGAACAGAAGTGATATCAGCAAACTTGCTGTTTACGCTCTCGATCTCTGTGAGAAGCATCTCACGAACAGTCTTTGACATTGCATTTACCTTATCAGCATGAGCATTAGCTTCGGTAATTGTGTTCCTAGCCTGATCGTTAGCTTCCTTGATGCAGGTCTCAGCTGCAGCATTTGCAACTGCAACAGCCTTTTCAGCCTCGATATTTGCATCATCAAGTATCTTAGCAGCCTTGTCGTTGGCTTCCTTTGTAACATTTTCAGCATCAAGCTTAGCCTGATTCTGGATCTGGTTGACATTCTTCTGAGCTTCAGCAAACATAGCGCCCATCATAGCGATAGGATTGCTTGACTCTTCCTTGAGCTTAGCGATCTGCTCGTTAAGTGACTTGATCTCCTCGTCCTTCTTAGCAGACTCGTCGCCCTTCTTAGCGAGCTCAATGATCTTGTTATCCTTGTCAACAAGCTCTTTTGTCTTAGCATTGATATCTTCGCTGAGCTTTGCAAGCTCCTGCTTGAGCTTAGCGATCTCGCCGTCAACAGCAGCATTTCCGCCGGCAACAGCATTTCCTGCAGCAGCCTTCTGTTCAGCAGCCTTGAGACGATTTCTGAGATCCTCTATTTCCTTCTTAGCAGCTTCAAGTGCAGCTGTTGACTGAGCAGCATTTCCGCCTGCAGCAGCCTTCTGTTCAGCAGCCTTGAGCTGTTCTTTAAGTGTCTCTATTTCCTTCTTAGCAGCCTCAAGTGCAGCAGCAGCCTGCTGTGCTCCGCCTGCGTTTCCGCCTGCAGCCTTGAGCTGTGCGATAGTCTTCTGAAGCTCTTCATTTTCCTTTTTAGCAGCTCTGAGTGCGTTATTGGAGGTATTGAGCTTCTCCTGAAGGTTCTCGACCTGTGTTAAAGCCTTTTTAAGCTCATCAGAATTAGAAGCAGGTCCGTTCTCCTTTAAAGATTTATTTTCATCCTCAAGGGCAACTATCTTTGAATTGAGTTCGTCAAGATAAGTAATAACGTCCTCTTTAACAAAGCCTCTTTGACCCATTTTGGTTTCTCGTAATACTGTAGGTGTTGGTTCGCTCATGGTACACTCCATTCCCCTCGGTGAGACCGAGGTTAAAAATTTAAGGAACAAAAACCCGCATTCCGACACAGTGAAGGTCTTCTCATTGGTGATATTGCATATAAATAAGCCTTCACAGTACAAGAATACAGGTTCTGCTGATTTATGCCTTATCTAAATTATAACATATTGAATATATTATTTCAACTATTGAAATGTAGAAAATTTGGAGTGATTTTAGTGCACTTTACTATAAAATTTATGTAAAATATACTAAGCGTTTAATTATCTGTCAACTGCTTTATCTAATTTTTAGACAATATTTACCTTTTTTACAATTTAATAACATAAATAATAAAAAGAAACTCCTGTTGCTCATATTCATTATTGTTTTAAAACAATGAACATTTACAAAGGAGTCAAAGTCAAATTATATTTTACGATCGCTCAGTGAAAAAAAATAAATTTAATAAGTGCGATAACAGCAGCTGCTGATGAATAACACACTAAAAAAATAAGTATCTTTTTCTTTTCTGACACGCGCTTTGCAGCTTCTTTTTCCTTTTCGATATCATCAAGAGTCTCTCCTTTCATAAACGCAACTACTTCACGGTAGGTCTGAACATCATTATCCCTTTTGATATTTTCTATTTTGTGGAAATCCATTATGA
>SFFP01000054.1 GCA_004556875.1 Ruminococcus flavefaciens | reverse complement strand
CTTTCCACAGATGCGTTTGCCCACATGATAGTGTCGGTGCAGTCAGCGTGGAATTCACCGCGGCTTGCGAACATGATATAGTATACAACAGCCGATGAAGCTCCGATAAATAAAAATACTGAAATGACCCACAGCATGATTTTTCCGATAATACCTGTGGTATCACGGCTTTCTGAAACAGCTTCCGATATGATAGTTTCATCAGTCTGAGTCAGTGGTTCGGGAGAAGCTTTCTCTGCAATTTCAGCGGCAGGCTCAGCCGCTGTATCAGCAGTAACTGTAGGTGGTGTTTCGGTGGAAGATTCTTCTGTCAGGTCGATAAATTCTTCTGTTGTTTCTGAAGAAGCCTCGGTAAAATCAAGTATTTCGCCGGTTGTTTCTGTTGGTGTTTCCTGTTGGTCAGTGTCAGGAAGTGGATTTTCTTTTTCATTATCCATAATGATACCTCACAATACGGGAACGGGCAGCAAATGCTGCCCGAACAGTTATTTTGTTTCTTTTTTTGTGTAGAGCAGTATTTTTCTTGCGAAGAAATTCCACAGGAAAGAAACTGCTGTTGATACGATCTTTGCTATTATCTGGAAAAGACTTGTTGTATCACCGAGCCATATCTCAAAGAGCTTTGTGATACCGATGGTTATGAGGAGTCCTACAACACCGATAGCCGCAAAGCTGAGAAATTCCACCAGTTTGTTCTTTACCTTTGAGTTCTTGAAGATCCAGAAGGTACTGATAAGGTAATTTACTGCAAGACCTGCAACGAATGAGAGTGAATTAGCTACCCAGCCGAATTCCTTCTGTTCGTTGAAAGCAAATCTGAACAGAATATAAGATAATGCAAAATCAACGACGAAAGCGAGTCCGCCGACGAAAAGATAGCGGAAGAACTGTATCAGTGTATTATCCGTATCACCGACAAACAGCTTTTTGAACTGCTTGTCGCGGAATATCTGCTTGATCTCGTCCATTACTTCTGCTTCTCCTCGTGGTATTCCTTTTCTGTATTAACGTTCCAGATAGAGGATTTGTCGGTGCTTCCGCTCTTGATAGCCTTGACAGCCTCAAAGGAAGTTACCATAGAGTGGTCGATATTGTTGTATCTGTGCTGACCGTTACGTCCTACACAGTAGAGGTTAGGGATAGTATCGAGGTAGCTGATAAGCTTGTCCATCTCGTCATATGTGTCAAAGTAAGCAGGGTAAGCCTTCTTTACCTTTTCCATATGTGTATCTATTACCTCGTCTGCGCTGTCGATAAGACCAAGCTTTACCATTTCCTTTACGCAGAAGTCGGAGAACTGCTCCTCGGTCATATTCCAGAACTTGTCGCCCTCTGATACGAAGTATTCAAGACCTACCCATACAGTATGAGCAAGATCCTTTACCATGTAAGGTGACCAGTTGTTATAGATCTGGAAACGTCCCATCTTAACACGTCTGTCCTGAACGTATACCCAGCAGTCAGGCACGATGTTGCCGACTGTACGCATAGTTGTCTTGTTCTTGAGCTTGAGCTTAGGAACGAGTACACCGAGAGTCATATAGTCACGGTATGGAAGACCTGCAGCGATACGTGCAGCTTCCTCGGGAACGTCGTTCATGCCTGCAACGAGGTCCTTGACAGGCATAGATGAGATAACGCAGTCGCCGTTGAGTGTGACTTCCTGACCGTCCTTGATGTAAGTAACGCCTGTCAGGTTGTTGTTCTCGTCCTTGTGGAGCTTCTTAACGCCTGCTTCCATTATGATAGTACCGCCAAGCTTCTTTACTTCGTCAGCAGTAACTTCCCAGAGCTGACCGGGACCGAGCTTAGGATACTTGAATTCCTCGATAAGAGAAGTATTTACCTTACGGTTCTTTACCTTGAAGAGCTTGCCGAAGAAGTCCTTGATGATGCCTACGATAGAAAGTCCCTTTGTACGCTGAGCGCCCCATGAAGCGTCTATCTCGCTGGGGTGCCTGCCCCAGAGGTTTTCTGTGTAGTATTCAAAGAACATTGAGTAAAGCTCTTTACCGAAGCAGTTGATGTAGAAGTTCTCCAGATTGGTCTCAGGGCGCTTGTGTATAGCGGCTTTGAGGTAGCTGAAGCCAACCTTCATAGTGGTAAAGAAGCCGAAATTCTTGATAGTCTCAGGCTTGAGAGAAACAGGGTAATCATAGAACTTGTCATTGAAGAGGATACGTGAAACTCTGTGTCTCTTGAGCATTACGCGGTTTTCCTTCTGAGGGTCTGGACCGCCTGCTTCAACGTTTACGTGTCTCTTGAGGTATTTATCATCTGAGGAGGGTGAACCCTGTACAGGGAGCATATTGTTCCACCATGCGTTTACCTCAGGTATTTTTGAGAAAAAGCGGTGACCGCCCATATCCATGCGATTGCCTTTATAGTTTACGGTTTTTGAGATACCGCCTATAGCGTTGGTTTCTTCGAGAACTGTTACATCATATTCTCCTGAGCCGTCTTTGAGAAGCTCATATGCGGCAGTAAGACCTGCAGGTCCTGCACCGATTATTATTACTTTTTTCATGTCTGTATTTCCTTTCTGCGGAGAAAAATGCTCCGTTATATACTTATACATTACTTAGACGCAAGAACATTAAAAAACTCTCACCCTAAAACAGCTTTATAGCGTATTATACCGAAAAAGCCGATACTATAAATTACATTATACCACATCTGATAAGAATAATCAAGCAAAACGGTCAATTTTTATGCCATAAAACGAATAGCAGTGCATATCCCACAAAAACAAACATCATAATTTGTTCTTCTTTACAAATTGCGGTTGCTGAGCAGGGGCGAGTTCTGCTTTCAGCTATACTTACGCTCGGAAATCGCTCCGACACATATTTACACTGCAAAAATATCAAGTGGTATTAATACAAACAATACCAGTTTACCACTTTACCGGTTGCCCACTTGAAGCAATGTACTTTATGGTTTTAAATTACGGAAGTGGTAATCTGGTAATCTGGTATACTTTTAGTGCTTACCACTTGCCCTGTTAAAGAAATAAAGCTGAAATCACAGCATAAAAATTACCGAGCCGTTATTTCAGACTCGGTAATTGATACATAATACTTATTTCTCTGAACAGAATTCAACCTTTTCGCCGTTGAGTATCATATTTGTGGTACGTACAGCGCACATTTTTCCGCACATAGAGCAGGTGTGTCTGTCAGCAGGGGGAGTGCTCTCAAAGTAAGCTCTTGCCTTTTCGCCGTCAACAGCAATTTCAAACATTTTATCCCAGTCGACTTCGTGGCGGGCTTCTGCCATAGCGTTGTCGCGGTCGGTTGCATGAGGTATGCCCTTTGCGATATCAGCAGCGTGAGCAGCGATACGGCTTGCGATGATACCTTCCTTAACGTCGTTTGTATCAGGGAGTCTCAGGTGCTCGGCAGGAGTTACATAGCAGAGGAAGTCTGCGCCGCTTGCAGCAGCGATAGCACCGCCTATAGCGGAAGTGATATGGTCATAACCGGGGAATATATCGGTAACAAGAGGACCAAGCACGTAGAAAGGAGCGTTGTGGCAGATGCGCTTCTGGAGCTTCATATTTGCGGCTATTTCGTTCATTGCCATATGTCCCGGACCTTCTACCATTACCTGTACGTCCTTTGCCCATGCTCTTTCCGTGAGAGTGCCAAGCTCGATAAGCTCGGATATCTGACCTGCGTCAGTAGCGTCGTCTATACATCCCGGGCGGAGTGCGTCACCGAGTGAGATAGTGCAGTCGTATTCGCGGAGGATATCGAGTACCTCATCGTAATGCTCATAGAATGGGTTTTCGTTGCCTGTCATCATCATCCATGCAAAGAGAAGTGATCCGCCGCGTGAAACGATGTTCATTTTTCTCTTGTCTCTGCGGAAGGCTTCCACAGCACGGCGGTTGATGCCTGCGTGTATAGTCATAAAGTCAACGCCCTCTTCTGCGTGAGCGCGTACAACGCGGAGAAAGTCCTCGGCAGTTATCTCAAGCAGGTCCTTTTCAAGGTAGCCGATAGCGTCATACATAGGGACAGTGCCTATCATGGCAGGTGACTTTTCTATGAGAGCAGTACGGAAGGTATTTGTCTTTCCGTAGTTTGAAAGGTCCATGATAGCTTCTGCGCCGAATTTGAGAGCCATGTCCACCTTTTCCATTTCAACGTCATAGTTTTTGGCATCGCCTGAGATACCGAGATTTACGTTTATCTTTGTTCTCATTCTTGTGCCGATACCCTCAGGGGATATCGACTTGTGATTGATATTACACGGGATACATACCTCGCCCTTAGCAACAAGCTCACGAAGCTCTTCTGCGCTTATGTATTCTTTTTTTGCAACTGTCTCCATTTCGGGAGTGATTATGCCTTTTTTTGCTGCTTCCATCTGTGTATGATAATTTCTCATTTTTATTTCCTCCTAAATCGGAGCTGAGAAACCACAGCTGAGTGCGTTTTCAGACTGCGGCTCTCAGCTGTTTATCAAGCTTTTTTACTGAATATTTTCTTTGCCGCAGCGCACATTATCACCGTTGCAGCCATGTCGGGGAGAGTGTTTCCCACAGGGATATCAACTCTCATAAGTACCCTGTAGAGCGCAAATCCAAGCACCCACACGATACAGCTTATTATATCGAAGCTCTTATCAGAGCTGTCCTTTTTGAGTATGAAGAAGTCCGCTATCTGTACGGCTATCATAGGTGCAAATACCGAGCCTATAAGGTAAAGGAAATCGGTGATATCGTCCATAGGGAAGAATATTGCACAAACAGTGCCGATAACAGCAGCCGCAACAGCTATCCATTTTCCTTTGAGCTTTGAGAATATGGATTCTCCCGAAATTCCTGCGGAATAAGCGTCAAGGAATGTAGTTGTTACTGTTGAGAATACAACTATGAGAAGTCCTGCTATACCGAGGCTTGCCTTGACCATTATCTGTGCGATATCGGATTCGGCTGTGAATATAGCTGCACCCATG
The DNA here is from genome assembly GCA_004556875.1 of Ruminococcus flavefaciens. GTDB lineage: Bacteria > Bacillota > Clostridia > Oscillospirales > Ruminococcaceae > Ruminococcus > Ruminococcus flavefaciens_S. The sequence goes on along the minus strand of SFFP01000054.1, from coordinate 4,758 downwards.
CCGATAGCGTACATCCAGCAGCTTATTATGCCATAGACTATTGCACTTACGGCTGTAGCTGCCACAGGCTTTTCGGCTTCTCTTGTGTAGTCGCTTATGAGCGGAAGCCATGAAAGGGGCATTGCCACAGAAAGCTCAACAGCAGCGCCGAAGCTCATGCTGTCATCGGAAACCGGAAGCTCACTTCCGTCAAAGAATATTATCTTGCAGAGAATGAGCGTCAGGATAAACAGTGCAGCCATAGCGACTGTATTTATCTTACCTAAGTTTTTGATGCCGATGAGTATCCAGAGTATGATGAGTCCGCCGATAACGAGACACCATACCCAGCGTCCTGCGCTGAAAATACCGTCAGCCGCCAGTGCGCCGTCATATATCATTATAGCCGTCCAGCCAACCAGCTGGAGTACATTGAGTATCGAGAAGAATATGCCGCCCTTGCTGCCGAAGCTCATTTTTACGGTCTCCATAGCACTTTTTCGAGCCTTTCCGCCGATAAGTCCTGCAAGGAAAAGCATTGCGCAGCCTATGATATGACCGATAACAACAGCAAGGAGTCCTTTTCCGAAACCGAGGGGAGCAAAATAAGTACCTGTGATTATCTCAGCGATAGAAACTCCTGCGCCGAACCAGATAAGACCGTTTTCGTATACGGAAGTACGTTTCTGCTCCATTATTCAGCCTCCTCTGAGAAGATGCCGCTTAGTGCGAAAGCATGGTTCATAGGACCGCTGCCCCTGCCGAGATCGAGCATTGCAGCCAGTGCGCCCGAGATGTAGTCCTTAGCGCGCTCTACAGACTTTTCAAGGGTGAAGCCCTTAGCAAGATTAGAAGCAATAGCGCTTGAAAGGGTACAGCCTGTGCCGTGAGTGTTTGGATTGTCTATGCGTCTGCCGTTGAACCATGTTGTACTGCCATTATCCCAGAGCAGGTCATTTGCGTCGTTGAGACTGTGTCCGCCCTTGCAGAGTACAGCACAGCCGTATTTTTCTCCGATAGCCTGAGCAGCCTTTACCATATCCTCTTTTGAAGCTATCTTCATATCCGAAAGTATCTCAGCTTCGGGGATATTAGGTGTAACGACTGTGGCAATGGGCAGAAGCTCGCTTTTGAGAGTTTCTACTGCTTCGTCTGCAATGAGCTTTGAACCGCTTGTTGCGACCATAACAGGGTCAACAACGATGTTCTCAGCCTTGTATCCGCTGAGCTTTTCAGCAATAGTGCGGATAAGCTTGTCGGAGGAGACCATGCCTGTCTTGACTGCATCGGGACGAATGTCCGTAAATACAGCGTCAAGCTGCATGGCTAAGAATTCAGGCGTTACCTCCATAATACCTGTTACGCCGGTCGTGTTCTGCGCTGTAAGAGCGGTTATCGCGCTCATGGCAAAAACACCATTCATGGTCATGGTCTTCATGTCCGCCTGAATGCCGGCGCCTCCGCAGGAGTCGCTTCCTGCGATCGTTAATGCTGTTCTCATTTTCATTTCTCCTTTGTGGTAAATTCGGGCGTTTTGCCCCAGCATTAATTTTGTATAGCGAGACAAGGTGGTGCCCCCGATGTCCCGCTGTATAGGCTATTAGCCTTTAGCAGTGAACGCCGTTCCGTAAACCTGATGCCATTATGTGCTGTAAGCGATGTACAAGTATCAATTTTGATAATAGTCAGCGCGTGAAACAAGCGACAACGTGGCAAGGGTGCAGCGTCACGCTGCAAAAAAAGGTGCGCCCACAAAGAGACACACCTGCAATGCAAAAGTATTTCCCTCCGTTGGCATTATCCAAATCAGGTAAGGTCGGAGTTTCCAACTCCCTCTCAGCCCGTTCACAAGCTCCCTTTTTCATACTTATTATACCACTTTTTCGGCAAAAGTCAAGAAGCTTAATTGTTCACAAAATATACTTGACTAAGGTGACACGTTATGGTAAAATTATAGTAAGATCAAGTGCCGATGTGCTTCATCTATTCTATAAAATGGAGGTAATCAACATGGACAAGAAAGCAATGTACAAAATAAGCTATGGACTTTTCGTCGTGACAGCCAACAGAGACGGCAGAGATAACGGCTGTATCACCAATACACTTGCACAGGTGACATCAACTCCCAACAGAGTAAGCCTTACAGTTGCAAAAACAAACTTTACACATGATATGATACTTGAAACAGGCAGATTTACAGCTTCTGTCATAAGCACAGACGCTGATTTTTCACTTTTCAGGCACTTCGGATTTCAGTCGGGAAGAGATGTTGACAAGTTCGCGGACTTTACAGACTGCAAGCGCGCAGAAAACGGCACGCTTATAGTGACTAAGGGTACAAATGCCTTTATTTCGGGAACTGTCTGTCAGAGCGTTGATCTTGGTTCGCACACTATGTTTATTGCTGATGTTACGGATATGGAGATCCTTTCAGAAGCGCCCTCAGCTACATATGAATACTATCAGAGCAATATCAAGCCAAAGCCTGAGGCTGTGGGAACTACTTCTGACGGTCAGACTATCTGGAGATGTGTTATCTGCGGCTATGAATACGTTGGTGAGGAGCTTCCCGATGACTTTGTCTGTCCGATATGCAAGCATGGCAAGGCTGACTTTGAGAAGATCTCAGGCGGTCACAGTGACGCTGTACCTGTTGGAACTACCGCTGACGGACAGACCATCTGGAGATGTACAGTCTGCGGCTATGAGTATATCGGTGACGAGCTTCCTGCTGATTTTGAATGTCCGCTGTGCGGCGTTGGCGCTGACCAGTTTGAAAAGATAAGTTCCGCACCTGCGGAAGCTCCTGTAAATAAGTACGCAGGCACTAAGACCGAGAAAAATCTCCTTGAAGCATTTGCAGGTGAGTCTCAGGCAAGAAATAAGTATACATACTTTGCTTCTGTTGCAAAGAAGAACGGATATGAGCAGATAGCGGCTCTGTTCTTACAGACTGCCGAAAATGAGAAGGAACACGCTAAGCTCTGGTTCAAGGCGCTTGGCGGAATAGGCACTACTGCGGAAAATCTGAAACAGGCTGCTGACGGCGAGAACCACGAATGGACAGATATGTACGAGAGAATGGCAAGAGAAGCCGATGAGGAAGGCTTCCACGATCTTGCTGCACAGTTCCGCGGAGTCGGCGCTATTGAAAAGCACCATGAGGAAAGATATCGTGCACTTCTCCATAATGTTGAGGCTATGGAAGTGTTCAGAAAGAGCGGTGTGACTATGTGGGAGTGCAGAAACTGCGGACACATCGTAGTAGGTACAGAAGCTCCTGAGGTATGCCCTGTATGCTTCCACCCACAGAGTTATTTTGAAGTAAGAAAAGAGAATTACTGATAAAAGTGAAATGTAAATGACATAAAAGGGGAAATGAAGAATGATCGTTTATTTTTCAGCTACAGGCAACAGCAAATATGCTGCCGAGCGTATTGCTGATGCACTGGGTGACAGGGCGGTATCTATCGAGGAAAAATGCTATGATATCACTCTGAAGGAGGACGAATGCTTCGGTATCGTCACTCCTACCCACTGGTGGGCACTTCCAATACCTATGAGGGCTTTCCTTAAAAAGCTGGTGCTTCACAGACGGGGGCGGCACTATGTGTTCGTTGCTTCAACTTACGGAACGACTGTAGGCTGCAGTGCTGAGGAAACGCGTCATCTGCTTAAAGACAGGGGAATAAGGCTGAGTGCGGCTTACAATATAAAAATGCCCGATAACTGGACCGTCACCTTTGACCTTTCAGACCCCGACAAGGTGGCAAGGCAGAATAAAAAAGCAGAGGTCAATATCGACAGGACTATTGCCATGATACTTCATAAGAAGAAAGGCAATTTCACAAAGCTGAGGACACCTTATGCTATCTATCCTTTCACGGATAAGGTCTTTGCAAAGGTGAGAAGCACGAAAAATCTGAATGTTGATGACAGCTGTATCGGCTGCGGACTTTGGGCGGCGAAATGTCCTGTAAATGCTATTGAAATGCGCGGCGGCAAGCCTGTATGGGTAAGGGACAGATGTGCACTTTGTTTCCGCTGTCTGCATCACTGTCCGAAATTCGCAATACAGTTCCGGAACGGCGCTACGAAAAAACACGGTCAATACACAAATCCAAATGTAAAGGTATAATTATGTTGAAAAAAGGCATTGCACTATCAGCTGCATTGATCCTGCTTCTTATGGCAGGCTGCGGCGAAAAGGAAAAAAGCTGTACGCTTACCGTAAACTCTCACTACAGCGGATGGGGAGAGGACGGACAGTTCCTTGGCGAAGGCGAGGATACGTTTTCTTTCACAGTTAAAGCAGGAGATATATTCTATGAGAATTACAGCGGCGAATGGATAACAGAAAACAGAGACAAGTATCCCTTTGATACCATTGCTGAGATAAAGTCTATAGAGCCTGACAAGATAGTATGGGTATATAACGGAAATGAGTGCAGCACAAGATTTGACAGGTGCTCTGATGTAAAATCTGTATATACGGTATGTGACGGCATCAACTATGACTATAAGGTGACTTTCTCGGATTATTCCGAAAAATAATTGCAGAAAAGGTTTTTATATGACAAAAGAAACACCAAAATACAAGATTTTCAACCGCGACATGATGAAGTGTCTTGCTGTTTTCATCATGTTCTGGGGACATCTGGCAGGCTGGGCAGTCCAGTATAAATACGGAAATGCAGAAGCGTTTTACACTTTGCCCATGTGGGAGTATATCCTTATATACACCTCGCTTTTCTGTCCGCCTGTTATGTTCTTCTTTAT
>SFFP01000053.1 GCA_004556875.1 Ruminococcus flavefaciens | reverse complement strand
CGGGGAAGAACATACCAAATGCATGGATAAGAATGAAGAGCAGCATAGGTGCAACAGGATACAGTGCGCTGAAATTTGGACCTGTATGTATTTCTTTAGTAAAGTAGGCAAAAGAATCCTGCAGTGAAGTACCTGCATCTTCTCCGCTTTCAAGCTTTGACTGAAGATATGAATTGAATTTGTCTGCCTGTTTTGGAGTAAGCAAGCTGTCGGTATTATCTCCCTGCATACCCTCCCAGCACCAATCATTATATCCGTCAGAACTGCTGTTTTTAGGCTCTGAATATACGATGAGCCAATGCATTTCATCATCGAATTCAGAAAGGTACCTGTTGTAAGCATATCTTTCGAGATTATAATAATTTTCACTCTGCCAGTCTTCATTATGAATGGTAACGACTGAAGGAGTTATGCCGGTTTTTTCTTTGAATCTTTCCAGTTCAAGCTTTAGTGCGTCTTCGTTTGTAATGACATCTGCATCGTCCTCGATCTTGATGATGTGGTTATAGTTCTGCGGAACGTGCGGAATAAAATTTTTAACATTACTTAATATCATGAAGAGGAAAAAAAGGTAGATCACAATGATAAAAATGTGAGATGCATTAAATCCCGGCTTGAAGCTTTTGCTTGCATAAAAATACTGCGGACGATTTCTGTGGTAATAGACATACCTGCGAGAACCTGCAAAAGGAGTTCTGCTTATCGAACTGCCTCTGCCTCTTGAACCTCCGTGTGAACTGCTGTGTCCTCCGTGAGAGCCGCCTCCGTGAGAACCTCCGCCAGATGAATGTGGCATAAATGATACCCCCTATATCATAATATAATGCTTATATTTTATATTATAAATACAGAAAAGTCAATACTTTGAACTGTTAATTTTTCATTGACTAATTTTGTACGATATTATATAATATTATTATGTTTATGATCGCATTGATTTTTTTGAAAGCGGTGTAATATGGCTGAAAACAAACTGATAACTTCGGATACTTCACGCAGGCACCTTGTGAAACAAGTGATAAAGCTGAGCATACCTGCCATACTTGCTGAGATAACATCTGTGATAATGCAGTATATCGATGCAGCAATGGTGGGAAGTCTCGGAAAAGAAGCTACAGCCGCTATCGGACTTGTCAGCACTACCACATGGCTTATAGGCGGACTGTGCATATCCGCAGCCATCGGCTTTTCTGTACAGACAGCACATCTCATAGGTGCAGAAAAGGAAAATGAAGCCCGTGATGTGCTGAGACAATCGTATATTGTCACTGCAATATTCGGATTGCTGCTTGCGGTTATTGCGGCTTCTATAAGCGGAGCTTTGCCGGCGTGGCTTGGCGGAGATAATGACATACACAAAAGTGCTTCGGAGTATTTTCTGATCTTTGCCCTTACTATACCTGTTGAACAGATGAGAGTGATATCTGGACAAATGCTTCAGTGCAGCGGTAATATGAAAACGCCGAGCATACTGAATATTGTGCTGTGTATCCTTGATGTTATATTCAATTTCTTCCTTATTTTCCCGACGAGAAACATAACCTTGCCTATTGTGGGCAGTTCTGTAACGGTCATTGGAGCAGGTCTTGGTGTTCGCGGAGCGGCTCTCGGTACGTTTTTGTCTGAGCTGTGCATTGCTGTACTTATGACATGGTCTGTACTATTCCGTTCTGACAAGCTGGCATTAAAGCTTGGCGGAAGCTGGAGACTGAGGAAAAAGTGTTTAAAAAATGCAGTCCGAATATCACTTCCTGCGGCATTTGAGCATACAGCGACCTGCGGAGCATATGTTGCTTCCACAAAAATTATCGCACCTCTCGGAAGTACGGCAATTGCGGCACATTCTCTTGCTGTTACGGCAGAGAGCTTCTGCTATATGCCGGGATACGGTCTCGGAACTGCGGCTACGACGCTTGTAGGACAAAGCCTCGGTGCAAAGCGTACTGACCTTGCAAAAAAAAACGCATGGATAACCATAATGCTTGGTGTTGGAGTAATGTCTTCACTGGCTGTGCTTATGTTTTTCGGTGCGCCGTATATGTTCTCGCTTCTGACTTCATCAGAAGAGGTAAGGCAGCTCGGAACTAAAGTCCTGAGGATAGAGGCATTTGCCGAACCTATGTATGCGGCTTCTATTGTATGTTCGGGAGTTCTCCGCGGTGCAGGAGATACTCTTGCGCCGAGCATCATAAATCTTGTGAGTATGTGGGGAGTACGCATAACCTTGTCTGTCATACTTATATCAAGGTTCGGACTTGTCGGCATATGGCTTGCAATGTGTATTGAGCTGTGTTTCAGAGGAGCGTTGTTCCTTATAAGGACTATACGCGGCAAGTGGCTGAAACGCAGTATATTGAATTGAAAAAAGCTCCGATGGTACAGTCGGAGCTTTTCTTATGGCATATTTTGTTCTATGCTGTACGAAATGGTGAAGCACTTCGCATTGCACAGGATAATCTTGATTCCCGTAACTTCTATGCCTGCAATCCGTCATTTGACAAAAACTGCGGCAGACGAAAATAAGTATAGCGGCTTCCGTACAGCGGAAGCCGCTTTTTTCGGAAATATTTTGATTTTTTCAGATAAGAAACAACATTTTCAGTTGTCATAAAAGAGCATAGTACTATGAAAAGGTTTGCAAAAAGTCGGGAAAGTGTATAACATGGTGTGAAAAAGTCCTTTTCGCGCTGTAAAACAGCTGTTATACTCTTAATAAAGGAGTGATATATCGTGAAAAGGATCATGATGATATTTGCCGCAGTACTTACTGTGTTATCTGCATCGTCATGGAAAGCGGCGGGAGCAGTCAAGTCAGGATATGAATATACGATAATAGACGGCGAGGTGACTGTAACAGGATATGAGGGAGAGCCTGAATATATAGAAATACCTGAGTTTATCGAGGGCTGCCCCGTTACAGAGATACGGGATAATGCGTTTTACAACTGCCATTTTCTGAAGGGCGCAGTGCTGCCCGATACTATTCTTAAAATAGGTCATCACAGCTTTTATGCCTGCTATGAGCTTGAGAGCGTAAAACTGCCGTCAGAGCTTGAAGAAATGGGAATGGGCTGCTTCTGCGGCTGCGCAGGACTAAAGGATATATCTATCCCCGAAACTTTGGATGTACTCACAGATTCCTGCTTCCGCGCCTGTACATCGCTTGAACAGGTGACACTGCCGCGCGGACTAAAAATAATCGAGAAATTTTGCTTTGCAGGCTGCACTGAACTGAACAGCATCAATATAGGCGAAGAAGTCACAGCAATAGGTGAAAGAGCCTTTTATATGTGCGATAAGCTGAATTGTGCAGTTATACCGCCGTCCTGTGGAGGTATAGGGGAACAGGCATTTGGATATAGCTGTGACGAAAATAAAATTTCTGTCAGAACTGATATGATGATGATCGGAGCAAAATACTCAGAGGCAGAGAGGTATGCTGCTGAGAATGAACTTGGGTTTGCCGAAAAAACAGAAGCGGCAGAAGCTTTTGCGCCGATGATGGACATTGAAAAGAAAAAAACTGCGCCTGAGTGGGCTGGATATGCAGGAGCAGGGATATTTGCTGCGCTGATAATTATAGTCGGAGTTGCATTTTTTAACGAAATAAAGGGCAAAAAACTTAAATGATTGCTGTTGTTCATGTTTCTGACCAGAAATTGCGCTTTTTCGGAAATCGGCTAATATTAGTAATGTTTTATGAAATCACTTGCAATTTCATAAAAAATGTGATATGATATAGATGTATAAGTGCGTTAAGTAGATTAAATAAGGATAGGCACTTAAATTATCTCGTTAACGCAAGTAAAATTTAATAGGCGTGATCTGGAGGGATCAAATTGAAAAAAGAAAACATGAAAAGAGCTGCGTGCACTGTTGCAGCTGCTTTCATCGCTTCGGCGGCGATGAGTTTTCCTTCAGCTCTGGCAAAGCCATCGGCAGTATCTGCTGCTGACGGTGTCCTCAAATACGAGTTTGAGGACGGTAAGACAAGCGGAGGAAAGATCCACGCTAACGGCGCTTCCGATGTCAAGATGGGCGATTTCCCTGAGGGTACAGACCTGAGTGGATTCTCGGGCAAGGGCTTTGCTTATCTCGATCAGAAGGGTACGACCCTCAGTGTGGACGTAGATGTTCCCGAGGCAGGACTCTATGAGCTGAACATCGGTTACTGCGAACCCAGTGATCCGAACAAGAAGGTTCAGTATCTTAATGTCAACGGCGTAAATCAGGGCGAGCTTACCTGTCCTTACACCAAGAGCTTTGCTGAAACATCAGGCGGTGTTGTGAACCTCAAAAAGGGAAAGAACACTATCGAGCTGAAGGCTTACTGGGGATATACATTCTTTGATTATCTCACACTCAAGCCTGCACCCGAAAAGCTGACAAATCTCTCGCCAACGAGACAGCTTTCAAACCCTAAGGCTTCCGATACCACAAAGAGACTTTACAATTATCTCTGTGACCAGTACGGAAAGCATATCATTTCGGGTCAGCAGGAATACTGCGGCGATCATAACTACAACCTCTGGAACAGTCCTGATGTGTTTATCAAGGACAATGAGGCTGAGTTTGAATACATAAAGGAACAGACAGGCAAACAGCCTGCAATCAGAGGCATTGACTTCCTTGCGTACAATACTTCTTCCGACTGGCGCGACCATGCGCCCGAGCGAGTTATCGAATGGGTAAACAAATATCACGGTATCGCTACTGTATCATGGCACTGGAACGTTCCCTGCGAAAAGGGAAGCGATGATATCGCTTTCTATGTAGAGTCGGCAAATCCGAAGTTCACTACATTCAGCTGTACAAAGGCTGTTGAAGAAGGAACATGGGAGAACAGTGTTGTTATGGCTGATATCGAGCTTATCGCAGGCGAGCTGAAAAAGCTCAAGGACGCAGATGTGCCTGTGCTCTGGAGACCTCTCCACGAAGCCGAGGGCGGCTGGTTCTGGTGGGGCGCAGAGGGCGCTGAGCCTTGTAAAAAGCTCTATCGTCTGCTCTACGACCAGCTCACTAATGTTTACGGTCTCGACAACCTTATCTGGATATGGACAGGCTCGACTTCACCTGCGGCTTCTGACTGGTATCCGGGTGACGATGTTGTTGACATAGTCGGATACGATAAGTATAACTGCGCTGACGGCGTTGCTAATCTCAGTTCTATCTCTTCTACATTCTACAGCCTTGTACAGAGTACAGACTGTCAGAAAATGGTGACAATGTCTGAGAATGACTCGATACCGTCGCTTGAAAATCTTGTCAATGACAAAGCTGCATGGCTTTATTTCTGCCCGTGGTATATGAATTACCTCACAAGCGAGCAGAACAATCCTGTTGAAAACCTTATTGAAGTGTATAACAGTGATTACTGTATCACACTTGATGAGCTTCCTGACCTGAAAACTTATCCTATTTCAGGCGAAGAAACTCCTAAGACAACAACCTCTTCCGTTACATCGGCTGTTACAACAACTACTACAGCCGTAACATCCTCAAAGGACTTTAAAATGGGCGATGTGAACTGTGACGGAACTGTAGATATGTCAGATGTAGTGCTGCTCATGCAGTCTCTGGCAAATCCTGATAAATATGGTGCGAATGGCACTGATAAAAATCACATCACCGCACAGGGACAGCTCAACGGTGATGCTGATAAAACAAGTAAGGGACTCACTTCCAATGACGCTCTGGAGATACAGAGATATCTCCTCGGTCTTGCAAAGTGGGATTAAAAAATGCTAAAAAATGATTCACATAATTTTAAAAGGGAGGAAAACATGATGAATCACAAAAAACTGACTGCGGCAGTATTGAGTATCGTTACTGCAGCAACTTCACTGTGTGCAGCAGTGCCTGTAAATGCAGCAGATGCTGAGCCTGTACAGGAATTCTGTGCACCTATCAGCGAGGTAGTTACCGACTCGGGTCTTGATGTTGACTACGCTCGTGCACTTCAGTATTCGCTCTATTTCTACGATGCAAATATGTGCGGTGATACTGCTGAAAGGGACAGCCGTCTTTCATGGCGTGGAGACTGCCATACCTATGATGCTCACGTTCCTATGATACCATGGGACAAGCTCACAAACAAGCAGAGCAAGGGCGGCACTAACCTTACTGAAGCTTTCATGGAAAAGTACAAGGACGTTCTCGACCCTGACGGCGATGGCACTATCGACGTTGCAGGCGGCTTCCATGATGCCGGTGATCACGTTGAATTCGGTATGCCTGAGAACTATTCAGCTGCTACACTCGGCTGGGATTACTATGAATTCCGCGATGTGTTCAAGAAGCTGAAGCAGGATGACCATATGGAGACTATTCTCCGCCACTTCAATGATTATCTCATGAAGTGTACATTCCTTGATGACAGCGGCAAGGTTATCGCTCACTGCTATCAGGTAGGCGATGGTAATATCGACCACGCTATCTGGAACAGCCCTGAGGTAGATACAATGCCTCGTCCTGCATTCTTCCTCACAGCTGACAAGCCGCAGATAGATTATGCTGTTTCAGCTTGTGCTGCACTTGCTATAAACTACCTCAACTTCAAGGATACTGATGAGGAGTATGCTGCAAAATCGCTGAAATATGCAAAGGCTCTCTGGGACTTTACAAATGAAGCTATTGATAAGATCGGCGATTCAACAAAGCTTCTCTCTGATAATGCTGATGGTCCTGGTGCATTCTATGGCTCAACAAAGTGGGAAGATGACTACTGCTGGGCTTCTGCATGGATGTACCTTGCAACAGGCGATGAGAAGTCATTTGACTATGCTGTAAAGATATTCGATTACTATGCTCCTTCTGGCTGGTGCTACTGCTGGAACGATATGTGGAGCGGCGCAGGCGTTATGTGGGCTGCTATCAATCAGGAGCATCCTGACCTTGATCTCGTTCAGAAGATCAGAGACGCACAGGGCAAGAACCAGTATGTATTCAAGGACTTCTGGGACGATGACTGTGTAGGCAAGTGCCTCAAGACATGGAAGCAGCTTGAGACAAAGGGCGGCTTTGCTTACCTCAACCAGTGGGGAAGCTGCCGTTACAACACCGCTATGCAGATGATATGCCTCGTTTATGATAAGTACAAGAACAATGGCGAGCCAAGCGAGTGGAGCGAATGGGCTAAGAAGCAGATGGACTACGTTCTTGGTCAGAACGATGTAAAATATAAGGAAAATTCAAAGCAGACTGTTCTTGCAGGAAGGAACGGAACACACGGTCCAAGAGCATTTATCGTAGGTTATAACGATACTGCTGTAAAGAATCCTCACCACCGTGCAGCTTCAGGACTTCTTATGGCTGAAGATCCTCGTGAGCAGAAGCACATCCTCTGGGGCGCTCTCGCAGGCGGTCCTGACGGAAGCGATGGCCACAGCGACAGCACAAATGACTGGGTAGAGAACGAGGTTACTATCGACTACAATGCTTGTCTCCCAGGTGCAGCAGCAGGTCTCTATGCTATATACGGTACACCTGAAATGGCTGTAACTCCTAACTTCCCACCTGAGGACGAGAAGAGAGTTTACGGCGGCGGTCCTGGCGGTGAAGGCGGCGGAACAGGCTACTGGGTCGAAGCCTGCGGTGTTGACAAGCCAAACCTCAACGGTGACGGTTCAGGTACTACACAGGTATCATTCAAGGTTCTTACAGGCGAAAGCAAGCCTTCAAAGAATATCTCAGTACGTTATTTCTTCAACATAAAGGAAATGGCAAAGGGTATCGACGGACTCGGTGAAGTTCGTGAGCTTTACGATCAGGCATTCACAGAAGACGGTGAAGGCGCTAATGGCGTTCTCACAGGTCCTTTCAAGTATGACAAGGCTGAAAATACATATTATGTTGAGATCACATGGGACGGATACGTTATCGCAAATTCAGGCAAGAAGTATCAGTTCGACCTCGGTATGTACTACGGCGATATCTGGGATCCTACAAATGACTGGAGCTATGACGGCCTCAAGATAGGCAAGAGCGAGGACTTCTTCGCTGTTGATGATCCGCCGGAGACACGTACAGATCATATGTGTATTTATGACAATGGTGTTCTCGTAGGCGGTATTGAGCCTGATGGTTCAACTCCTGCACCTAAGGAAGATGCAAAGACAACCACAACAACTAAGCCTGTTACTACAACTACAACAACAACTAAGCCTGCTGCAACTACTACAACAACAGGTTCAAAGACACCTGCTGCTACAAGCACAACAGCAGTTTCTCAGGAAAACAACGTTAAGGTAACACTTGCAGGTGACGCTAACTGCGACGGTCAGGTAGATATGTCTGACATCGTTCTCCTTATGCAGTCGCTCGCAAACCCTGACAAGTATGGTGCAAATGGTTCAGATAAGAACCGCATCACAGCACAGGGCGAGGCTAATGGTGACGTTGATACAAAGAGCAAGGGCATCACAGCTAATGACGCTCTCAGAATTCAGGAGTACCTCCTCAAGAAGGTTGCATCACTTTAATTGAAAGCTAAAGCGGCTCATATGAGCCGCTTTTCTTTATATCAGCGCAATCCTGTCACATAACTTTCATTTCTCTCACATTTTACCTGTTGTTTTTTACTGTCTTGTATGTTATAATTTTATCATACTTTGAAAGGAGCGAATAAATATGAATGAAGAAAAAAATCCGCGTAAGCAGTACGCTATATACATAGTTATATGTCTGATTGTGCTAATGGTTTTCAATTTTTTTATAATGCCGTCAATAACGAGAATGGCAATAAAGGATACGGATTATAGTTTCTTCCTCGACAAGATAGACGATGGAACTGTTACAAAGGTTGAGATAGCTGACAGTGATATCAATTTTATTGTCGAAGAAAACGGCAAAGAGCAGATGTACACTACTCCGAAGATAGATGACCCTGAGCTTGTTTCAAGACTTCACGAACAGAAAAATATCGAGTTTGCAGGAAAAATACAGCAGGAGAGTCCGCTGAGAAATTTTCTGCTTGGCTGGGTGATACCTATAATATTCCTCGGAATTTTATGGAATTTGCTTTTCAACAATCTCGGCAAGCGTATGGGCGGACTTGGCAATGCTATGTCTTTCGGCAAGAGCAATGCAAAGATATACGTAAAAGCTCAGACAGGAAAGACATTTGCTGACGTTGCAGGACAGGACGAAGCTAAAGAAGCTCTGGCTGAGATAGTTGATTTTCTGCATAATCCCGATAAGTATGCGGAAATAGGTGCTGACCTTCCTAAGGGAGCGCTCCTTGTCGGACCTCCCGGAACAGGTAAGACTCTGCTTGCACAGGCAGTAGCCGGTGAGGCGGAAGTTCCGTTTTTCTCCATATCGGGTTCGGAATTTGTTGAAATGTTCGTGGGAATGGGTGCGGCAAAGGTTCGTGACCTGTTCAGGCAGGCTAATGAAAAAGCTCCGTGTATAGTTTTTATCGACGAGATAGACACCATAGGCAAGAAGCGTGACGGACAGGTTGGCGGCAACGATGAGCGTGAGCAGACGCTTAATCAGCTTCTCACAGAGATGGACGGCTTTGACGGCAAAAAGGGAGTAGTTATCCTCGGAGCAACTAACCGTCCTGAGTCTCTTGACCCTGCGCTTCTTCGTCCCGGCAGATTTGACAGGCGCATACCTGTAGAGCTTCCTGACCTTGCAGGGCGTGAAGCCGTACTGAGAGTCCATGCGAATAAAGTCAAGCTTGCTGAGGGTATAGACTTTAATGCTGTCGCAAGAGCTACGGCAGGCGCTTCGGGTGCAGAGCTGGCAAATATAGTAAATGAAGCGGCACTGAGAGCAGTCAGAAGCGGCAGAAAGGCTGTAACTCAGTCAGACCTTGAAGAGAGCGTTGCTGTACACAAGATAACCATAATCCCGAGAACATCGGGTGCACTTGGATATACCATGCAGATAGATGAGGACGAAAAGTTCCTGCTCTCAAAGGAAGAGGCACTTTCGAAGATAGCTACACTTACAGGCGGACGTTCCGCAGAAGAACTTATCTTCAACACCTGTACATCGGGCGCTTCAAATGATATTGAAAAAGCTACACAGCTTGCCAGAGCGATGGTCACAAGATACGGCATGAGCAGTAAATTCGACATGGTAGCTCTTGAAACTGTAAGCAATCAGTATCTCGGCGGAGATGCTTCTCTTGTCTGCTCGCCTGAAACTGCGGCACAGATAGATGAAGAGGTAAACAGTATTGTGAAAAACGCCCACGCAAAGGCTGTGCAGATACTATCTGAAAATATCGGAAAGCTTCATGAGCTTGCAGGATATCTGCTTGAAAAGGAGACTATCACAGGCGAGGAGTTTATGGATATACTTCAGCGTGAAGCTGTTCCTGCTGTATAAGATCGAAAAAGCTGCCGATAATATCCATGAGGTGATCTTATGAAAAAGCCGTCATGGAAAATAATGACAGCAGGACTTATACTGACTATACTTATTTCTAATGCAGGAAGCTTTGTATGCGACGGTCTGAGACTTGACAAGTTGCGCGGAAGTGTACTTCGGCTTCATATCCTTGCAAATTCAGACAGCGATGAAGATCAGAAGCTGAAGCTTATGGTTCGAGATGAGCTTCTGAGAAGCGGTATTTTTGAAAAAGCTGATGATATTGCAGAAGCTGAAAAAATAGCTGAAGAAAAACTTCCTGAGATAGTACGGACTGCTGAAAAAGTACTGAGAAAAAACAACTGCGATGACGTAGTAACGGCTGAACTTGCTGATGTGGACTTTGACGAAAGAGTTTACGGCGACATCACGATGCCGTCAGGAAGATACAGGGCTCTGCGAGTGAAGATAGGCAAGGCTGAGGGACATAACTGGTGGTGTGTAATGTACCCGCCGCTTTGTCTGCCTGCCGCCTGTGAAAAGAAGGATGATAACGGCGAAAATGCAGAAGAAGCAGAGAATGTTGCAGAAGATAAGGACGCGGAAGAGGAATGTTTTGACGAAAAAGAACTGGATATTCTCACAAAGCCTAAAAAATACAAGGTGAAATTTGCTCTATGGGATAAATTAAAGAGCATAATAGATCGATGAATTGTGCAATGTGACAAAAATCAAACCATCGCTTGACATATCTCAAAGTATGATGTATAATATTTAAGTAAACAAAGCAGAACTATGCGTTCTCACCGTCGGGCTATGCTGAAACGGTCAATATAACGGATGTCTTTTCGTTTGGTGCGGAAAGATGTATTCAGTGTGTATTGGTGAGTGCGGATAATTTCTGCACTCATTTTTGTTTTTAAATTATATTGCTTGGAGGTGCTTGACTATTAGCAAACAGGAACTGCAGATCAACGAAGAAATAAGAGATAAGGAAATTCTCGTAATCGACGCTGAAGGAAAAAAGCTCGGCGTATTATCCGCCAAAGAAGCTCAGCAGATGGCTTTCGAACAGGATCTTGATCTCGTAAAGATCGCTCCGCAGGCAACA
>SFFP01000052.1 GCA_004556875.1 Ruminococcus flavefaciens | reverse complement strand
ACCTGTTCTTGTCGGTAAATCTTGATAGGTAATCTATGATGAATATAATGCGTTCCTGGTCCATTTTATCCTCCCACACATATTTTAAGAAATCCCTGCTCTGTCACTCCGTCAGAACAGGGATCTTTCTATTTACTGTTTAGTTTTTCTTTCAGCAGGCTGTTGCACAACCGCTGTAATTATTATACCAAATCTGTCGTTCAACATCAATCCGCTTCGGAATATCTAAGTATAACGTTCTGGACTTTTATAGTATCGGCAATCTTGTTTGTAAACATTCTATGAACTTTCGGGCATTTTATGGGGAAATCCTCAAATTTTTCGGTTAATAAGTGAAGGGGTATAACCTCTGAAATGAACGGAGCATTTCAGAGCCAAGTCGCTATGCTCCAAGTCCTCTTAAAAACGAGGCTGCTCAGGACTATAAGGCCCTGAGCGAGAAAAATGCTCGGAGAGCATTTTTTCAAACCCAGCAAGCTCTGCAAATTGTTTTACATAAACGATTTGCAACAGCTTGTCAGAGGGACACCCCTAAAACCCCGACTATGCAAAAAAGGAGATGAAGAAAACGAGACCGAAAGAAGACTATGATCCACGAAATATTATCCTCAATTTGCGTGTGAACAAGGAAGAAGCAGAATGGATAGAACAGAAATTCCAAAACAGCGGAATGAAATCAAAAAGCGACTTCATTCGTATGATGATTTTTCAGGGGCAGATCATTAAAGTCAGCGATGATTTTGTCAGAGATTTCCGCAGGAAGTATTCAAGCATTTCCAATAACATAAATCAGATAGCTTTAAGGCTCAATGCTTCGGGAAATATCTATGCCGAGGACATAGCCGAGATAAAGAACGGAGTCAGTGAGATTTGGCAACAACTAAACTATTTTCGATCAGTGTTACTGAAAGTAAAGCCCTTGCCTATATCGCCAGCCCAGCAAAGACCGAAAACCGAAGATTGATCTATGCTTACGGGTGCAGTCCCGATCCATATCAGGCAAGCAGAGATTTTGAAGCTGTCAGGGCTTTGGGAACAAAGAGAAGTTCGGTGCTGTCTCAGCATTTCATTCAGAGCTTTGCCCCTGGGGAGATCACTCCCGAAAAGGCTCTTGAAGTCGGCAAGGAATTAGCGGATAAATTACTCCACGGAGAGTATCAGTATTATCTTGCAGTCCACACCGATACAAACCATATCCACGTTCACTGCATTTTTAATAATGTGAACAGCGATAACCACAGGACGTTTGAGACCTTAGAGAACAGGAAAAGCGAGTTTGCCACAAAGAAACTTATGAAGCTGTCCGACGAGATATGCCGTGAACACGGCTTGTCGGTCATTGAGGATCACGAAAGTTCAAAGGGCAAATCCTACTACGAGTGGACGGTAGATCAGCTTCATCTTTCGTGGAAGTCCAAGCTGAAATATGCGATAGATCAGGTCATCAAGGTGAGCGATGATTTTGAGGATTTTCTTAAAAAGTGCGCCGACTTCGGTGTGCTTGTCGAATACAATCCGAATCACAAGATAGACCTCAAATTTATGCTTGCAGAACAGAGGGAAAACAATCCGAGAGCCAAGATGACCAGAGCGAGAACTTTGGGGTGGTTTTACGAAACTCCGCGCATAAAGTCCCGCATTGAAAACAACAAGCAGTTTATGGCTTATGCTCCGAGGGCAAAGATCATCAGGACAACCGCCGACAAATTCCTGCAAGCACCTGCCCTCACACGCTGGGCTGACAGGGCAAATATGAAGGAAGTCAGCAAGGCGATGAACGAGATCGCAAAGCGTGGGCTTACCTATGAAGAAACCGTGAGTGCAGCACAGGAGTCTTTCGGCAGGCAGATGAAGTTGCAGGACGAGCTGGACCGTATCCGTATGCAGATCGGAGACCTCAGCAAACAGCTGAAACTTGTGGAGCTGTATGTTAAGTACAGACCTTACAACGAACACTTCAAAATGCTTACGGGCAGGGAGAAAAAGAAGTTTCACAGCGAATACTGTTACGAGCTTGACGAGTACCAAAAGGCAGTAAAAAAGCTCAAAGACTGGTACCCTTCGGGAAGTGTACCGAGCCTTGAGCTTTTAAGAAAAACTATTGGTGATCTTGAAACCGAGCAGAAACAGAAGAAACAGCTTTATACTCAGACCGCCGATGAGACCGAAACGCTGTCAAAGAGCTTGCAGAAGATCGAGCAGTATCTCGGCAACGAACAGGAACGAGCTGAGGAAGAACAGCGCAGGAAGCGGAAAAAGAGTGGGGATCTGGAGTGATTATCCGAGACTACGAATGATGCGTTTTTCAAAGTGAATCAGCCGTGACAGATAGTATTTCTTTACTTCTTGATAAGGTATCCATATTTCTGCACTTTGAATTTTATCATAAACAGAAAAAAGGATAGCCTCACGCTGAGATTTACCAGGCATACGGCTATATTGTTTATAATACTTATTGGTTTCTTCATAGAGCCATTCAGAAATTTTCTCACGCTGTTTCATCTTTAAGTCAGTAAAACTCTTATTTGGATTCATGATTTTTATGATATTCCTCCAACGCCGTGAGCATCAGCTTATTCACGCTCATACCGAGCGATTCCGCATAAGCCTTGATCGCATCACGCTCCTCGGCGGACACATACAGCTTCAGCGTTTTGTAATTCGCTTTGGCATACTGAGCGTTTGAGGATATTTTCTTTGAACGAGCCTGTTTTCCCTGGCATTCCTTGCAGTATTTTTGTGAGCCTGCCGTCACCGTGTAGGTCTTTCCGCAGAGGGAGCAGACCTGTTCACTTCCGATAGCTACCGCTTCTCCGGCTTGCTTCTTCTCCTTGTATGCCTTGTTGCGCAGGACTTGTGCCTTGTCACGGCAGTAAATGCAGTATTTCGCTCTTGCGGACGGAGATTCAAACTCCATTCCGCAGAGCTGACAGGTGTGTTTATACATCATATCACCCCGATTTCAGTTATTACATTCATTCTATCACATAAATAGGGATATGTCAAGTATAATCGAAATTTTGGTGAAAGTACACCGAGGAAAATGTCATTTGTGCTGCGCATTGCCGAAATTAAAAAACTTCCGAAAATTATACTTGACAATAGGGATATTGCATAGTATAATATAATCACAGCAAACGAAAAAAACCGAAACCAAGAAAGGAAAGGTAATCACTATGACCAACATCGTAATCGAAACAGGCAGACTTACTGCCGACCCCGAACTCCGCTACACAGGCGAGACCCCCCTCTGCAAGTTCCGCATTGCAGTTGACCGCCCCAAGAAGAAGGGTGCTGAAAAGCCCGAAACAGACTTCTTTAACTGCACCGCATGGAATCACAATGCAGAGTTCATAAACGATATGTTCTCTAAGGGCGAAATGATCACCGTAGTCGGCAATCTGAGAAGCTCCACCTTTGAGAAGAACGGTGAAAAGCGTTCCTCCGTGGAGATCAAGGTAAACGAGGTACACTTCCCCGGAACACGCAGAAAGACCGTGGACGAGAACAACAGCGAGAGTGCCGATAACAACGGCGGTTTCTATGACAGCACCGACAGCGGAGTGCTGTTCTAAACACAGATAGGAGGAAATAAAAATGGGCATCATCATTGCGATCTCAAATCAGAAAGGCGGTGTCGGAAAATCCACTTCCGCCTTCAATCTCGGGGCTTGCCTTGCACTGAAACAGGGAAAGAGGGTGCTTTTGGCGGACATTGATCCGCAGGCTAACCTCAGCGAATATCTCGGCTATGAGCCTGACGGACTTCCCACCATGACACAGCTTGTTATGACAGCCTGCACAGGCGGTCAGCTTACCCCCGACATTGTAAGGACGGCGATACGGCATTGTGAGTCGGCTGACGTTGACTACATTCCTGCCGACATCAACCTTGCAAACAGCGAAACGCTCATGTCAACGGCACTGTCAAGGGAAACCATTCTCCGCAGGATACTCTCCGAGGATAACGTCAAAGGTTATGACTTCATCATCATAGACTGTCTGCCGTCCCTGAGTACGCTCCTTATCAACGCACTCACCGCTGCGGACAAGGTGCTGATACCTGTTCAGACGCAGAAGTTCAGCCTTGACGGTTTGCAGGCTCTTGACAATCTGTATCAGCAGATCAAGGGTGCGATCAATCTCAAGCTGTCAATGCTGGGTGTTCTGCCGACAATGGTTGACCGCACAAAGGTAAGCCGTGAATCTCTTGCGGAACTGAATGAAAAGTACGGCGAAATGGTATTTGAAACGAGCATCAGCAAGTCTGTCGAAGCGGCGAAAAGTTCTGTCAGCAGAGTTCCGCTTTGTATGACCGACAGCAAGCTCGGTACGGAATATGAAAGATTGGCAATGGAGGTGCTTGAAAGATGTTAAGTATGTCAGAACTCGCAATGAACCCCAACCGCAAGGTAAAGACCAAGTGCTACGGCGAAGTCAAGGTATGGGCTGACCGTGAAGAAGCAAAGGCTTTCTTCTTTGAAGCTATGATGAACTCGGACGGCTCTGAACATGACAGATATTCGGGCATCTACATTCAGCTTGAGAACGGGCTTGACTTCTGCACCGACGAGGACGAGGAGGACTGAGCCATGCCTAAGAGATTTGACACCGAGGGTACGCCGTTCCTTTTCGCCCCTCACAGCGAGGGAGAACTTGACGAATTCTTCTCGGGCGATCACGAAAAGAGCGTATCAGCCGTGGCAAGGGACGTTATCGCAAGCCTTTCCGAGAGCCGTGACAGGCTCTCGGGCGAGGTATGGTACAACTTCTGCTACAATCAGCGCCGATACAAGCTAACGCTGATGAAGTTTGCAGACACCATTGTTCGTGCGGACGTTACGATCAAGAACATCAAGTCACGGCTGATGAAGTCCGAAATGGAAAACATCGAGCTGAAAAAGCGTATAAAGGAATTGGAGGGAAAGAAATGAACAAGCCTGCATTTGATTTGGGAGCAATGCTGTCTGCTCCCGCTATACAGACCGCCGTACAGCAGATACCATGTGAAAAACTGCACCCATATCACAATCACAAGTTTGAGCTTTACACGGGCGAAAGGCTTGATGATATGGTCGCAAGCATTAAGGAAAACGGTGTGCTTTCGCCAATTATCGTTCAGCCTGACGGTGACGGCTATGAAATACTTATCGGGCATAACCGCTGGAATGCCTGCAAGATCGCAGGTCTGCCTACTGTTCCTGCTATCATCAAGCAGGGACTTACCGAGGACGAGGCGGAAATGTACGTTATTGAGAGCAACGTTATGCAGAGGGGCTTTGATAACCTCCGCATTTCCGAACAGGCGGCTGTTATTGCACTAAGGCACAGCGAAATGTTTTCCCCCGGCAAGCGAAGCGATATTCAAAGAGAGCTTGCACTTCTTGAAGATCCAGAAGCCGAAGCGAACGATACCGCAACCTTGAATCCAATGGGATCAAGGTTAGACACGAATGAAGAAGTCGGCAAGGAATACGGAGTGAGCAAAGGCTCAGTTGTCCGCCTTATCCGCATAAACAAGCTGACGGACGCTTTGAAAGCACTTGTTGACAGTGGAGATATTGCTATCCGAGCAGGAGTTGAGCTTTCTTTCCTGTCCGAAAAGGCACAAGCTGTTGTTGCTGAACAGGCTGAGGATTTCAAGGTTGACATGAAGAAGTCAAAGGCTCTCCACGATGCCGCCGACAAGGAAGGCAATATCGACACCGCTGCTATCGTCCGTATCATCACAGGCACAGCCGAGGTCAAGCCGAAACCCAAGAGCGTGAAGATCAGCGAGGAAACGTTCTACAAATACTTTGAACCGGGGACAAAGAAAGCACAGGTCACGGAGACTGTTGAAAAGGCACTTGCTTTCTATTTTGCGAATGTGGAAAGCGAGGCATGACCTTGAAAAGCCTTTCCACTCAGTTCAATGACATCGTGTTTTTACCTCATATACAGATGATCAGTATCGAAGATGCCGATACTTACTTCAAGAGTGTCGGCTATCCGGATAATTACGGCTCATCGTATGAAGCTGTACTTACAGCCACACTGGACAGCGGCGATGTGGTAGCACTTGCGGAATATGAGGACTATAACACTTGTGAAGATATTTTTCAAAGTATTGCGGTATGGGCTTCATTGGAAGATGATGCGTCAGTATTTATCCTATGGCATGAAGATTTAGCAGATGAAATAAAGAAACAGAAAGAAAAATACGGCAGAAACTACTTTATATAGAAAAGGAGAACGAATGGAGACAATTACCCTCAGAGACTACCAGCAGGAGTGCGTGAATATCATCAACAATACCGAAAGCGGTTCGTATCTTGTAGCTGTTGCCACGGGCTTAGGCAAGACGGTCATTTTCTCACACATAAAGCGGAGAGGACGTATGCTGATCCTCTCCCACCGTGAGGAATTGGTGTGGCAGCCACGCAAGTATTTTGAATGCACCTTTGGTGTTGAGCAAGCCGACAATCACAGCAACGGTGAGGAAGTCGTGTCGGCAAGTGTGCAGAGCCTTGTCAGACGGCTGGACAGCTTTTCGCCCGATGATTTTGATATTATCATCACCGATGAAGCACACCACGCTGTTGCGGACACTTACCGCCGTATCTACGATTATTTCAAGCCACGGCTTCACATTGGCTTTACGGCTACTCCGAACCGAGCCGACAATGTAAAGCTGGGCGAGATATACAGCAAGATCATCTACGAACGCAACCTCAAATGGGGTATCGACCACAAGTACCTCACCGACGTGAAGTGCTTTACCGTGGACATTGGTTTTGACCTTTCGGAAGTCCACAAGCAGTGCGATGACCTCAATCTTGCGGAGCTTTCAAGTGCGGTGGACAATCCACTTCAAAATGAAGCTGTTGCAAGAGCCTACTATGAAAAGGCTGTCGGTCAGACACTGATCTTTGCCACTACGGTACAGCACGCATATCATATCGCAGAGCTTATTGACGGCGCTGTTGTGGTGACGGCAGAAACGCAGAATCGTGCGGAGATCATCGAACGTTTCACAAACCGTGAGATACCCTGTCTTGTAAACTGCATGGTCTTTACCGAGGGTACAGATATGCCCCTGATCGAAACGGTCATCATCGCCAGACCGACACGAAATGCTTCACTTTACACGCAAATGGTGGGCAGAGGTCTGAGGACGCACGAAGGCAAGGACACTCTCAACCTGATAGATTGTGTGGGCATCACGGGCAAGCTGGATATTTGCCAGGCTCCCGACCTGTTCGGCATTGGCGAGATACCGAAAGACATTCCGCCCGAGAAATTGCAGGGCAAGCTTCTGACAGAGATCGAAGAAATGGTTACGGAGGAACTGAACAAGCCTGCACCACCTCCCGACTGGAAGATCAACGTCCAGCTTATCAAGCTGTTTGCTGACAACGGCAACTATGACACCCACAATGTCAACTATGTTGTTCTCCCCAATGGAGATATGACCTGTTCTATCGGTGAGGGACGCATTTTCAGAGTGACCGCCGAGGACATTACGGGCAACAGCAGTGCGTATCTCAAACACGATGATATTATCGTGAGGACTGTCCCCACCGCACCTATGCAGGATATTCTTGACGAGGTACATCACATTTTGGTGTGCGACTATCAGCAGGCTATCTATCTATGGGACATTCCCCACGTTATGCGCTGGGCGAACGTGCCTGCATCGGACAAGCAGAAAGCCCTGATACAGCGCCTTGCCCGTAAAAAGAAACGAAAAGACATTCAGGTCAATGACCTGAGCAAATATGAAGCATCTGTCCTGATCGGGCAGATGACAGGTTAAAGGAGAATATAACGATGAAGAAGTTTATTATAACGTTATCCGCATTTATCATAACGTCAATGCCGTTTTCCGTTACGGCTTATGCCGCCGAAAAACTTGACCGTGACTACATTGAAGCCGAGATTTGGGACGATATGTGGAACGGCAAGGGTGATAACGGTATCGACTTTCCCGAAGCATCATACAAGCACCACCTGTTAGACAAGTGGCTTGATGAAAACTATGGCTCGGAGGAATATGACTGGTCCGAGCTGGGTGAGCTGAAATACGAATACAAGGACTACTACCGCAGTTACATTGAGGACTTTGACTTTAACGATGATGACAACGGCAACTGGACCATTGAAACACCCGAACACAGCTATTCTTTCACCTATTGGCAGGACAATTGGATCATGAGCGATGAAAACGGCAACACCGTTGACAGCTTTCCGCCGTTCAGCACCTTAAAGGACGATGAAGAACCCGAAGTACCGCAGGGCAGGCACATTGACGATGACGGCAACGGCTCACCGAGAGTGATCGGCAAGGTCTCAGGCGGAACGGAATCGGCTTCTGAGGGCGTTTCGGGTGCAGACAGTGAAGTTACACCCGACACCGCTTCAAGCGGTTCTGAGAGCCGTTCAGGTGCTTCTGAGAGCAATCCTATGCCGATCATCGCAGGAGTGGCTATCGCCGCAGGTGTCGGAGTCGGCGGTTACTTTATGATGAAGAAGAAAAAGTGAGGTACAGCTATGATCTTTAAGAGCAAGGAGCTTGTGAACGTGCCTGACCGTGGCGAAATGCCCGTGTGGTCGGTGGATACGGACACGCAGACGGTCACGCACGTTCACCCTAAGACATTCAAGACCGAGGAACACCGTTTCTACCGTGACTATATCCGCTATCATCTGCACTATTCGGAGGAGGAAAATCCCGAGCGCTTGCAGAGACTTGTGGACAATGGGGAGATATTTCAGTATCTCTCCGACCTTGACAACAGGGTGTTCGACGCTCTTGACAGTCAGGAGGAACTTTTGAAAGCGAACAGCCGTGAGTTTCAGGAAGCACACGAAAAGGGAGATATTGTCACTGAGGGTGCGATAGGAAATCTGCTTCAGCAGCAGGCAAGAGAAAGCGTGTTTGAAGCGATGATATATGTGTGAGGTGCGGTCATGTTTTGTGCGAACTGTTATAGGGAAATTCCGGCGGGCAAGAGCTATTACAAGCACCAGGACACAAACCAGAGCTTCTGCACCCTTGACTGCCTGAACGACTGGCTGATCTATGCCCACGCTGTAACCATTGAAACCAGCGAGGGCGAGGAACGTTTTGAGGTGAATGATGATGACGAGTGAAGATTTTATAGAGGACTTGCGGAAATGCGGAGTTATGCTTGTCAAGAACAATGTAACTTTCACGGATATACCGCCTGATTTTCTGAGCAAGGCAACAGAGTTCTGCAAGTCTATGGGGTGCAGTTCAGTGATATATGATATTTACGATCCGCAGGACAGCGAGCATACCGAGCTGACCGTTACGGATTGTGGGTATGCGGAATAAAAAAACGGATAGCCGTCTGTTAAGGACGGTTATCCGTGTTTGAGTATATTCAGTTACTAAGCTAAATCAGAATTTACAGTGCAGAACTATTTATCCCGTCAAAAGCAAATTCCTTCGATTCATCATCATAAATAAATATCAATTCCAATCCCAAATAATCGTCTGAATATCCAAGATCAGTTCCAAGCAGTGCTGTTTCAATCGAAAGAATATCATCTTCAAATGATACTGACCTAATATACCACTCACCTGTAAGCACAGATCGTTTCGGAAACATTCCCTCTTCATCATTGCACAGATCGTCATTGTTGATATATTCCTGTATTTCATTTTCAGCAATCTGCAATAAAGTTTTTTGGCTATTTTCAAATAAGGTCTTTGAAACCGAGGATGCGAAAAAATACTGCGGTTCTAATTGATTTTCATAGTTAGAAAACAGGTTATCCGGATTTGGTTTGGATAAACGTATCATTTTTAAATTCATAAGCCACAACTCCTCTAAATTCCGATTTAGCACAGAGAGCCTGCGCTCCATTTTCTCTATTATAGCACACAGCGCGCAAATTTCCACCCTTTTTTATGGAGGCAGCACCGCACAATTCCCGCCTGACGGCTTAAGCACCGCTCCGGCGGCTGCGGCACGGCATCTGCGTTGCCAAAATGCTCGC
>SFFP01000051.1 GCA_004556875.1 Ruminococcus flavefaciens | reverse complement strand
AAACTCGTCAAGCGACATAACGACCGTATCGTTAGCTGTATCCTGATCGGGCGCAAAGCTCCAGTAATCGGGGTAACAACAGATACGGCGTGATTTCTGTGGTCTTGGCATTTTCGCATCTCCTTTCTGACTTATGTCAATTATATCATAGTTTTCGACTTATGTCAAGTACAAAATTGAAATTCTCGGTTTAGATTCACTATTGACAACTTGCCAGCAAAATGTTATAATAATTACAGAAAATTTCATACGGGAATGATGTTCTCCCACGGGAAACCGAAACCGCTTAACATAAGCTGATGACTTCTGCGTTTTACGCAATAGTTGTCGGCTCTTTTATTTTATGGAGGAATTTTTATGCTGTTATCACTTGCAATCATTTTTCTTGTTGGGTTATCTGCTGCTGCGATCTTTGAAAGGATAGGCTTGCCACGCATCATCGGTATGCTTGCTGTTGGAATTCTTGTAAGCCCCTATGTGCTTGATCTGCTCGATCCGAAAATACTCGGCATATCCACGGAGCTTCGGCAGATAGCCCTCATTATCATACTGATAAAGGCAGGGCTTTCGCTGAATTTGTCCGACCTGAAAAGAGTCGGCAGACCTGCGGTGTTGATGTCCTTTGTGCCTGCCTGCTTTGAGATCATCGGTTATGTGTTGTTTGCTCCGCTGCTGCTCGGTGTCAATCGTATCGAAGCTGAGCGGCAAAGACCTGTTCTCCGCTATTGAGCGCGAGCATGATCAGCTTGAAAAGCTCCGTGAGGGTGAGCAGTCCGATGATGATACGGACAGCACTTCCACGGTCGGTGATACTGCGGTCAAGCACAGCAGTTTTCCCCGTAATAACATGAGTGAGGGGGCTTTGAATGAGTGATTACATCTATCATATCGGTAACGATTATGATTGTATCAATAAAGAATATGTTATCCTGTCCACGGATAAGGGACAGCAGATAACGGTTGCCCTCACTGCAAGCGGTGTGCCTTTCAAGGGACGCTATGATAAGGAGAGTATCATCTTTGATTATGACAGCGATTACAAGGAGTCCGTTGATGAGATCATCGAGAATCTTACCTCGGATAAGTGTGCGGATATTCGCCGTGAGATCGAGGAACATCGCAGGAATAAAGACTATCTGTTCTTTGTCCCTGCGGTGGCAAAGCTCCTGCGTATGACAGAGGGTACGCTCCGCCGCAGACCTGTGGATATTCAGTTCGCCGTGTGCAAGCGGTATGCTGATAACTGGGGCTGTGATACTTACACGATGCAGCATGAGCTGAGAGATGCTATGATGCTGACAACAAAACCTGAATCCTAACATAAAATGATAGCTGTGATATGGGACGGCTCTGCTGTTCCGCACGGCTGTCATCATAAGACCACAAACAAAAAAGAGGGGCAGATAGAGAAAGCGATCCCCTCGCTCTATAAGCGTAGAGAAAGACAAGCTAAAGGAGTAACAAGCTATGAATAATAACAACACTGCCGCAGACAGAGAGAAGGCAGTAAACGGCAAGACAATGCAGGCAATGAACGAGCAGTATAAAAACTGCAAAACCGAAAGACGTGAGTACCAGGTCGGTAAAGAGAGATGTGTTATCGTCCGGCACTTCTGCGGTGATAAAGACCTCAGTGAAGTGCTGTATCGCAACGCTTTTGAAAGAGCGTTTTCCGAAGTTATGGCGATGAACCGTACACCTCAGACAACCTGAAAAAATTTTCCATAAGTACTTGCTTTTTTCGGCATTGCGCGCTATACTATTTACTGTAATGTTGATCAAAGCTGCTTTGGAGGAAAGGAGTAGTAATGATACCAAAGCAGACTGAATACAAGGTGGGAATGTATCTCCGCCTTTCAAACGAGGACGAGAGAGCCGGAGAGTCTCTCTCAATAGAGAATCAGCGTAAGATTCTCAGCAACTACATCAGCGAACAGGGCTGGACACTCTATGATGAGTACGTCGATGACGGAATTTCAGGCACTACATTTGACCGTCCAGGTGTGCAGAGAATGCTCGATGATGCCAAGAACGGCAGGATCAATCTGATACTCTGCAAGGATCTGAGCCGTTTCGGGCGTAATTATATCCAGGTAGGTCAATACACGGACTACATATTCCCGATGTACAATATCCGTTTTATCGCACTGACCGATAATGTTGATACAGCTAATTCGGAAAGCACGGGAATGGATATGATGCCGATCATGAATGTCTTTAACGAATGGCACGCAGCCAATACTTCCAAGAAGCTGAGAGCTGTTATTAACTCAAATGCAAAAGCCGGAAAGTATCGCACAACATACTGTGCCTACGGATATTTCAAAGGCGATGATGAGAAGAACACTCCTGTTATTGATCCGCAGGCTGCACCTGTTGTCCGCCATATCTTTGAGATGAGGGCAGAAGGCAAAAAGCCTAAACAGATTGCTGATGCACTTAATGCAGAACAGATACCAACACCTATGGACTATCTGTATCAGCGTGAAAACAAGGTAAATCCCCACGCTTCAGTACATCTCTGGAGTTCTTCGATAGTACTTCGTATTCTCGGCAATCCGATCTATATCGGTACGCTTGCACTGATGAAAACAACTACTGTGAGCTATAAGAATCACAAGAGGATACGCAAGGATTCATCTGAATGGCTTATGCGTGAAAACAATCATGAGCCTATCATTACTATGGAGCTGTGGGAAAAAGTCCGTGAGATCGAGGCTTCGGTGAGCCGTGGCAAGCGAGACAAGATCGGTGAGTTAGCTCCGCTTTCAGGACTTCTGTACTGTGATAGCTGTGGGAGCAAGATGCGTCAGGTCGGTTCAGCCAACCGCAAGTATATGGCTTATATGTGCGGTTATCATAATCGCTTCGGCAAGGGCTGTTGCACGACACATTATATCCGCCGCCCGCTGATCGAGCAGTATATCCTTATGGATATTCAGGATATGATCGAGAAAGCCACTGACGAGGAAAAGGCAAAGGAAGAATTTCTGAAACGCAAGCACGGTGTGCTTGATGCTCAGAACAGTTCCGATAAAAAGCGTATGCAGAAAGCTACAAGTCGTATTGCAGAGCTTGACAACCTGATCCAGACCGTCTATGAAGATAAGGTTATCGGTAAGATCCCCGAAGAAGTATGTATCAGCCTGCTTGAAAAGTATCAGGCTGAAAAGAAGTCTTTGCAGGCTGAGTGTGCTGAATACAAGAAACGCTCCGAAATGCAGCAGCAGGACGAAAAGGACGTTGACGAATTTATTGCCCGTCTGAAAAGCTATGCAGGAGCGACTGAGCTTACACGCCAGATGTGCCTTGACCTTATCGAATATGTGACCGTAGATGATCTCAACAAGGACGATAAGAGCCGTCCGAGGGAGATTCACATCTATTACAAGCTCATCGACAAAGAGCTTGACAACAAACATAATGCCCTGATGTGATTATCAGGGCAATTATTTGAAAACACTTTTATATCCATTTTGTCGTTCTATAACGGTCGGGCTGGTATAAAACGCATCATTGACCGTTGAACGTGCCTGAGCGTACTCCTGCGGAGTCAGCAGCTCAGAAAGCTCCTTATACTCTGCGGCCCACTTCGGATCGTCCTTGTCAAAAGCCTTAGCCAAAGCACCCCAGCCGACATATTTCGACAGGGTTTCCTTTTCCTCAGCAGTCGCAGGACGCTTCTCCCGTTCAAGTGTTTTCAGCGTTTTGATCGCATCGACATTAGCACGGAATTTCGCCTTTGCACCACCCTCACCGAGAGCATCATCGGTGATCGTGAAGTTTTCGCCCTTATCGGGTGCAGTTACTTCCGTTTCAGGAACATCGACTTCATCAGCAACAAGTTTGACCTCCGGCTCTTTCTCAGCGTGAACAATCTGCTCACGCTCCAAGCTGTCAATGAAATGGAATGACATCAGCATATCGCCGTTATCGAGCCGAGAAGTCAGTTCATCGCCGTCAAAAGTCCAGTTCTTCGCACGGTCAAACTCCATGTGGAGGTCTTTGCCCGTAGGTTCGCCGTTTTCATCGAGCTTTCTGGAAGTAAAATCGACCGTAGTAACACCTGTGACCACTCTGCGCTCTCCAATGCACTCAGGACGGAGGTGATCAGTGATCTCAAACATCATACCCGGCTTGATCGCCTTTTTGAGCTGAGACAGGTTCTTGACAGTAGGAATTTCGGGCTTTTCTGCTTCGGGAGCAAATGCAGTCTTATCGGGTGTTACCTCAGCCTTTTCAGGCTCAGGCTTTTTGAGTGCAGACTGCTCCTTTTCAGGTTCAGCCTTACCGATATACTCATACATACCGCTGTTCAGGAGCTTATCATAGGAAATATTCTCCGTCACAGCAAAACCGCCGCTTTCTCTTGTGACAGTGCAATCGTCCGAATAGAACGGCAGTGCGCCTGTCAGCGAAATAACCTCAGAAACCTCGCCAGTAATCTTGTGACGAAATCGGTCACCGACTTCCACGATCTTGTGGCTATGCTCCTCAGCCTTTTCCGCTTTGAGCGCCGCCCTTTCCGCTTTCTGTTCGGCAGAAAGGTAGGTATCGTCCCTGAGCCGTGATTCTGTCATTGTTGCGACATTGTACCACGAATGACGGAACTTCTCGCCGTTCTCAAAGCTGAAAGTAATGCCTTGGGAATTGTAGTCAACGAGTGAGATCTTGCCCTCACCGCTGTGTCCGCCTGTGCCGTATTCCTTTTTCAGAAAATCGGCAAGCTGCTGAATAGTCGGGTGCTGTTCCTCATAGAAGTCCTGCACACGGAGCTTGCCGTGAACAAAGCCAGTGCCACGGTCAATCTCGGCGGCAAGTGCTTCATAGACCTGAACGCCGTCAACCACCGGACCTTTGGAAAATTCAGGCTTCGGCTTTTCAGGTGCAGACTTTGAAGCGGTCAGCGGTTCAGGATCACCGAAAAGAGAGAGCTGTTCGCCCTGAATATCGGGCTTCTCCCAAAACGGAATATCATCGTTCTGACTCCGCTGAATTTCCTCGATAACATCAGCATCGGTGAACAGGGGCTTGTCAATATCCTCTGAAACCGCAGGAACATCATCTACCGCCATAAGACCAAGCTCATAGGCTGCACCGTCGATCTCTGCCTTATGATTTTCATAGGTGTCGATAGAGATAACGCCCTCGGCATTGTCGATAATAACAGTCGCACCGAGGGAAAGTGCCTTGTCCTTGATCTCGTCAAGGCTTTCGGCATCGCCTTTGTATTTCAGCGTAACAGACGGCACATCTTCCGCAGGAGAAGAAGTATCAGAAACATCGGCGGCATCACTCATAAGGTCAACCGTCTGTTCGTCCTTGCCAGTATGACGCTCAATGACTTCATCGGGAACAGAAACGAGGTCGGAGAAGTCCAGTCCTGTCAGACCGTTCTCGATCATATCCTCAATACTGTCATACTGCTCCGTATTATAAACTTCGCCGTCAAACTCATAGGTGATCTTGAAGTCGATAAGGTCAGCAGTTACCTGAATGGGCAGCTCATCGTCTGTCAGCGTGGTAAACGCAAGACCGACATTGTGCAGATCATCAAAATCAGCACCCTCACGGTACTCTGCTTCGCAAAAATCGTTGATAAGGAACTTTGCCTTATCAAGCGGAGTCTCAAAGGTACGCTGAAAGTCCATGATCTCAACGGGCTTGTCAGGGTTATGCTCAAGCATCGCAGTACGCAGGAGCGCCGGAAAAGTAGTCAGCTCACTGTAAGGCTCGATTTCCATTTTATCGCCACGGTTATAGATACCGCAGACGGGATCGCCGTCATAGAACAGTTCACCGACCTTATCGCCGTCAGCGATTGCCAGTTTCCATGTACCACGCTCTGTTTCAGCAGATTCGCAGTCAGTCCCGAAGAACTTGTCAACGACCTGCTGTAATGTCTGGAGCTTTTCAGGCTCACGCTTCGGAGGATTCAGTTCAAATGCCTGTTCAATCAGGACGGAATATCCTGCTTCTCTCAGTTTTGCGGAGTATTCGTCTTTGTCCTCAGCCGGAAAACCGACCATAGGCTGCCCGTTTTTCGAGTGCATTTGCAGTCCGAGGACTTCCATACCGATCTCCGCATTTTTGCCGTGCATCTCGTAAAAATCGCCAACCTTGCGGAGCGATACCGGACCTTTATCTTCGGGTTCAGCCTTTTCAGCCTGCTGCCCGCCCTTGCTGATGATCTCAAAGCCCTTTTCCTCCATATCCTGCTGCCAGCCGTCATAGGCAAGCACATCGGAAGTGCCGAGCAGAATACCGCCATAATCGGGTGCGTCAAGGTCTTTCAGCGAAATGCTCTTGTCGCTTATCTTCTCGACCTCACGGCGAGCGCCGTCGTACATGATAATATCACCGACTGCAAGATCGGACACCTTTGCGGTTTCAGGCTTCTCCTGCACAAGCTCCTTTTCACGGAAGAACTCAGGCATTTCGGTAAAGCCGAAACTGTCACAGAAATACGCTGTATCCTTGCCGTCAATGGAAATGACGATAACATCGGAAACAGAAAGAGAGTGACCGAAGAAATCATCGGGACGGTCATTATTGAACTGAGCAAATAGTGCTTCAAGCGTAGCATTGCCCCTGAACTCTCCGACCTCACCTTCATACATAAGCTCATAATCGTCCTTGTTGAGCTGTACGCCGTCAGCTTTCAGCCTGTCCATACTCTCAAAGCGGACACCGTGATACTTTTCGCCGCTGGGCAACTGATAGATCTTGAAAGTCCCCTGAGCCTTTTCCACATCATCATAGGTGCGAATCGGGTGCTGTGCCTTGAAATCGTCGAAGATACGCTGTTCCTCAATGGTCAGTTCAGAATGTGCTTCAAGGAAAGGAACGAAAAAGTCAAGCATTCTCTGCGCTCTTTCCTTATATTCCGGCTGATTGAACGGGTGCTGCGTATAACCAAGGATACCCTCATTATATGTGCGAATATGGTCGATCAGCGAACCACCGCCCGTACCCTTGCCGTCGCCAATGTCAAAGCGGCCGTCGTAGTTGAACTCCTCACCGCCGATGACAGCAGTAATGCTGAAATCGGTCTTTTTGTACCAACCTGCTTTCAGCTCAGGGATATTACGCTCAGAGTGCTGTTTCTCATCGAGGTATTCAAGGACTGCATTGCCGAGAGCAAAACTGCAATCAGGGTGTGCAAGGGCAAAATCGTGAACGATGTCGCTTTCGCTTACCCATTCATCGCCCTTATCTTTGCCGAAATGGAATGACAGGCTATCCGGCTGTCTTTCAGGTGTTTCTGCTTCAAAGCTCACATGATACTTTTCCTTTGCGATGATAGCAAAAGCCTTTTCGGTCTGAACTTCATCACCGAGAATAAACAAGCGTATCGGCGGTATTTTCATCATCAATTCTTGCAGAAGAAAGAATGAACTCACCGCAATTCAGGTCAGCCGTGTAATATTTCTGCTTCACAAAGCCGTTTACCTCAGCATCACGCTGTACGATCATTGCAAGCGTCGGTGTTTGCACTCTGCCGATGTTGAGCTTACCGCCATAGCGAACGGAAAACAGACGAGATCCGTTCATACCCACAAGCCAGTCAGCTTTTGCCCTGGCATAGCCTGCATTGAACAGGTTATCGTATGCAGACATAGGCTTCATCGTTGTGAGAGCCTTGCGGATAGCAGACTCTTCAAGGCTTGATACCCATAAACGCTTCACAGGTTTGCGACAACGAGCCATGTTATAGACATAGCGGAAGATACATTCTCCCTCACGGTCAGCGTCCGTTGCACAGATGATCTCGGAAATATCGTCCCTGTTCATAAGGCTTTTCAGGAGATTGTACTGAGCCTTTGTGCTGTCCGTGACCTGAAACTGCCACTTGTCGGGGATCATAGGGAGCTGAGAAAAGCTCCACTTCTGGTCCCAGCCATTGCCGTAATCATTCGGGAACTTCAAGCCGACAAGATGTCCGACACACCAAGAAACGATATAACCATTACCCTCGGTGTAGCCTTTGTGTGCGGAAGAAGCGCCGACCACGGCAGATATGGCTCTTGAAACACTCGGCTTTTCACCGATAATCAGGATACTCAATGCAGATCACCTCTGAGTCTGAAATAAACCTCAGTTGTGATATACACCGGAATGATGTAGTTGGAATGCTCATCACCGACATATCCTGCCTTGCGGAGAGCTGCGATCACCTTTGAAGCGGTGTTCCTGTCAACTTCAAGCCACTCACGGATCTGCTTGTTAGAGGTGTACTTGTCAAGCGAGATATGATAGACAAGCATATCCATATCTTTATCCGAGATGCCGTCAACATGAACGGAATCAAGTGAAGCGAAGTTATGCATACTCACAGAAAAAGTGGGCATATTCTGCTTCTTAGGTGCAAGGCACTCATCGTCAGGCTCGTCCATATTATCGTAGAACCTGTAATCATCGTCCTCCTCGACTTCTATGTCCTCATCGTCCTCGTCACCGTACTTCTCACGGAAACGCTCGTTGACCTCACCGCTGCACTCACCGAGCTTGTAAGCTGCGTAGGCAACACCGCCGATCGCACCGAGTCCGATAATACCCTTGATGATCTTCTTTACGTTCATAATAGAAACCTCCAAATTTAGTAGTCTACGGGTTCACCGTAGTTGATTTTCTTGATTGATTTTATGTTTGCTCCGAGGTCTAGACCGTTCCAGTTGTAGTAGCCCCAACTTCCGCTGAATGCCACGCAGGATGGAAGATTACCGTCATCGTAGATAAACTCCACGATACACTTACCGCTGCCGCCGAAGTTGTGATACTTGCCCTCGCCATCGTCGGCATAGCCCTTGCTGTCACATATCTTTGTGGTGAACTGAGTGCCATTCTCAAGCTCAATCAAAAATCTGTCATTGCAGTAGCCATACCACACACCCATAGCACAGCAGTAATCACCATAATCATCACGGCGTATGCCCGTGTCTGTTATGGTATCGACTTTTGAGCCGTATATAGCTCCTGAGCTGGGCATTGCAGTCAAGCCCGAAGCACGTTCTCCGGCGAAACAGTTTGTCCAACCGTCCTCATACGGAAACTCATAAATGACCTCTACCGTTTCCGTCTTACCGTCAGCACTTGTGGAAACTGCGGTATAGCCGTCCTTTTCATCATCTGAAAGAATAGGCTCTGCACCGTTTTGACGAGCTTTGCCTTTGAACGGTTCTGATTTTCAAAGGTAAGCTGGAATTTGATCGTATTGTCAAAGAGATTGATCACATCGCAGTATTTGCTGAAAATATTGTTCTGTTCCTCAAACTCTGAAATGGAGTAGTTGGCATCGAAAAACTGCACCGTCAGGGAAAAGAAATTCTCCGACACCTGACACACGCCGTCCTGATACATACACAGGAACGGTATCGTATTCTGCACAGTATTCTTACCGCCGTTTTCACTCCTGATCTCCGCCATTCTTGCGGAGAGTATCTTTTTCTCCTCTTTTGATAACTGAGAGGCAGGCTTGCCCATGATAACCTTAGCCGAGCTGCGGTTATCACTTCTTTTGGCATTTCTCTTTCTAAAGCCCATTGTGACCTCCGTTTATATTCCAAAGCGGAGACACCGAAAGTTATACTATTATATATAGGTGAAGCTGTTACTTCCTTTCGGCATCTCTCAGCTTCTTCTTGATTCTGTTGTATTCGATCTGTCTTTCGATAGAAACGAAAATGTTGGTTGTTCGGTAATATCGCTTTCTCGGTCTTGTGAAGTATTCACGCATGAACTTCACCTGTTTCTCCAAGAACACGCCGTTTTTCTTGTATATGCCGCAGAGTATCGCAGGGGCAGCGACAGCCCCCATTGCGAATATAGCTCCCGACATTCCGATAGACGCTCTTGTGAGAAAGTACACAGGTGCGCCTAAAACAAGACCGATACCAAAGCATATTACCTGTCGCTTTGTAAATCCCATGATGAACTTCTCTTTGATATCGTTCAGATCTTTTGGGATAGGAACGTAATGTGCCATTTCTGACCTCCGATCTTGTTTTAGTGTGCGTTAAACACGCTTTTGCTGATAGCTCCTGTGCGGAGAATAGTAAAGATAAGTGCTGCAGTATAACCAAGAAGCATACCCATTTGCAGAATAACGCTGTCCGAACTTGCGTTCAGAGAAACGATAGCATTGCTGAATAATGTCTTGAAGATACCAAGAGCCACAACGATAAAGAATCCCTGGAAAGAAAGAGCGAGAAGCTGTTTGATCCAGTTCTTACCGATAGAAGCCCATTCACCGCTGTCCATC
>SFFP01000050.1 GCA_004556875.1 Ruminococcus flavefaciens | reverse complement strand
ACGAGCTTCCCTGGACAGAATTCATTCAGAAGGTATATGTTATGGATCCGAATGCAGTCACAACCACTGCAACTACGACCAAAAAGGCTACAACTACAACTAAAAAAGCTACGACTACGACCAAAAAAGCTACTACCACAACAAAAAAGGCTGTTACTACCGTCACAACAACTGCAAAGCCTTCGACAAAAGCGAAGCTGGGCGACCCTACAGGTGACGGAAAGATAGACTCAATAGATGCTTCGAATGTTCTTGCGGCATACTCTAAATTCTCAACTAAAAATGTAACTCCCTCAAAAAACGAGCTTGCGGTAAGCGATGTAAACGGCGACGGATATATCAATTCTTTGGATGCTTCAAAGATACTTGCGTATTATGCCTATGTTTCGGGAAAGGAAACTATGAGCTTTGAGCAGTTTCTCAAAAGCTGACGGCTGAGAGCAAGGTTCAGATACGTCCGTATAAGCGGACACAATAATTATGCCTTATGAATTAAAAAGCTGTCCCCTACATTACTCTCTGCTTACTGCTCACTACAATTCTCAATTCATGCCTGCGCTGTGCAATGTTCATATTTTTGTGTTGACTAATCATGGAAATTAGTATATAATAATTATAGTGGTTACAATAGTAATATGTAACAAATAACTGAAAAGGAGATATGCTATGAACAATATTCTATTCGCCGCTTCTGAGTGCGTTCCATTTATTAAGACAGGCGGTCTTGCAGATGTTGTGGGAGCACTTCCGCAGTATCTTGACAAGAAACAGTTCGATGTAAGAGTCATTATGCCTTATTACACCTGTATCCCCGATAAATACAGGAATGAATTTAAATATGTTCACCATTTTTATATGGATTACGGTATGAGAAGTGAGGGAGTCCATGTCGGTATCATGGAATATGAATACAACGGGATAAAGTTCTATTTCGTTGACAATGAGTATTACTTCAAGTGCGATACTCCTTATTCATCAGACCTTAAATGGGATATCGAGAGATTTACTTTCTTCTGCAAGGCTGTACTTGCTATCCTGCCTGTAATAGGCTTCCGTCCCGATATAATCCATTGTCACGACTGGCAGGCTTCGCTGATACCTGTATTTCTTCACTCAGCCTTTGCCACAAATCCTTTCTTCAGCTCTACAAAGACTATCATGACCATTCACAATCTGAAGTTCCAGGGCGTGTGGGATATAGATACTTTCAAGTACAATACAGCTCTGCCTGATTATATGTTCACATCGGATAAGCTTGAATTCCACCAGAATGCAAATATGCTCAAGGGCGGACTCGTTTATTCCGACTATATAACTACAGTTTCCGAGACCTATGCTGAGGAGATAAAGTATCCTTTCTACGGCGAACAGCTTGACGGACTTCTCCGCGCAAGAGCCGCTTCGCTCAGGGGAATACTCAACGGCATCGACTATAAGATATTTGACCCGAATTCCGATGAAAAGATATTTACTTGCTTTAATTCCAAGAACTTCAAGGACAAAAAGGCTGATAACAAGATGAAATTGCAGGCTCAGCTGGGACTCCCTGTGGATAAGAACAAGTATATGATAGCTATTATCTCCCGTCTTACCGACCAGAAAGGTCTTGACCTTGTAAACTACGCTATGGAGCGTATCTGCGACGAGAACACACAGTTCGTGGTAATTGGTACAGGTGACCCGAGATATGAGAATATGTTCAGACACTATCAGTGGAAGTATCCTGAGAGAGTTTCTGCGAATATCCTCTATGATGACAAGCTTGCACATCAGCTCTATGCTTCGGCGGATGCTATCCTCATGCCGTCGCTTTTCGAGCCGTGCGGACTTACACAGCTTATCGCGCTCCGCTATGGTACACTCCCGATAGTTCGTGAAACAGGCGGATTAAAGGACACAGTACAGCCGTACAACGAGTTTGACGGTACAGGAAACGGCTTCTCATTTGCCAATTACAACGGCGACGAGATGCTGGGAACTATCAACTATTCCAAGCATATTTACTTCAATCACCGCAAGCAGTGGGATAAAATGGTTCAGCGTGCAATGGAGCAGGATTTCTCATGGAACAGCTCCGCCCGACAGTATGAGGGTATGTACAGCTGGATGATAAACTGGTAAACTGAGGGGCGGACTTGTTCCGCCCTACTTTATGC
Organism: Ruminococcus flavefaciens; assembly: GCA_004556875.1. Classification (GTDB taxonomy): domain Bacteria; phylum Bacillota; class Clostridia; order Oscillospirales; family Ruminococcaceae; genus Ruminococcus; species Ruminococcus flavefaciens_S. The sequence continues at coordinate 8,167 of SFFP01000050.1, read as the reverse complement.
AGCGCGGCAGCGTGTGATGGCTGATCGCTGCTGACTAACAAATAATCCGACTGATCGGGAAAAGAGAGGTTTTTATGAAGGTACTGATACTTAACGGCAGTCCCCGTGCCAACGGAAATACTGCAATTGCAATAAAAGAAATGATAAAAATATTCGAGGCTGAGGGTATAGAGACCGAGGTCTGTCAGATAGGAAACAAGGCAATAAGAGGCTGTATCGCCTGCGGAAGCTGCGGCAGCAAAGGCAAGTGCGTTTTTGATGATGAAGTCAACGAGATAGCTCAGAAATTCGAGCAGGCTGACGGACTTATCGCGGCATCGCCTGTTTACTATGCTTCGGCAAATGCTACACTGATAGCCTGTCTTGACAGACTCTTTTTCAGCACTCATTTTGACAAGACAATGAAAGTCGGCGCAGCTGTTGCTGTAGCAAGACGCGGCGGCTGTTCGGCAACATTTGACGAGCTGAACAAATACTTCACTATCTGCGGTATGCCTGTGGCATCAAGCCAGTACTGGAACAGCGTTCACGGCAGAGAAAAGGGCGAAGCGGAGCTTGACGCAGAGGGACTCCAGACCATGAGAGTTCTTGCAAGGAATATGAGCTTCCTTATGAAGTCTATCGCTCTCGGCAAAGAGAAGTACGGACTTCCCGAAAAGGAAGAGTGGCAGCCGACTCACTTTATCAGGTGAATGGTTCAAAGTAAGTAACTATTGCAGGATAGGCACTAAAAAACAATAACTGACAAGGGCAAGGAGCAAATAATGTTAAAAGGCGCTATTTTCGATATGGACGGTCTTATGATAGACACCGAAAAGCTCTATCTCAAATTCTGGATACTGGCGGCAAAGGACTTCGGCTATGACATGACTCCCGAGCACGTTTACTCAATGCGCAGCATGGCGAGAAAGTTTTCGATACCGCTTCTCAAAGGACTTTTCGGCGAGGACTGTCCTACCGAGGAGATACGTGCCCACCGCACAGAGCTTATGGGCGAATACATAAAGGAGCACGGTCTGGAGATAAAAAAGGGACTCTTTACCCTGCTGGATTATCTGCGCGGCAAGGGGATAAAAATGGCTGTTGCTACAGCTACGCCCCGTGATAGGACTCTCAGCTATCTTGAGAATATCGGTGCAAGGGACTATTTCTCGGCAGTTGTCTGCGGCGATATGGTGGAAACAGGCAAGCCTGCTCCCGATATATATCTGACTGCGGCAGAGGGTCTGGGACTTCCCCCTAAGGAGTGCGCTGCCTTTGAGGACTCGCCAAACGGTATCAAAGCCGCCTATGCGGCAGGATGTCACGCCATAATGATACCCGATATGACTCAGCCCGATGACGAGATAAAACCAATGCTTTCAGCTGTATACGAAAGTCTCGATATGGCTGTTGAATATTTTGAAAGGAGCATCTGAACGTGAGCGTTTCTGAGATATTTGAGATACCAAAGTATTATTACTTCGAAAGCGGCAACGACTTTTCTGGCAGTAAAGACGATTTCTCATATAAAATAGCCAATGGGGAAAAGCTTGTCTGCAAGACATGGCACGGCAGACTATGCTCCATGAAAGCCGAAATAGAGCACGAAGCTGAATTTGAGCGCTCTGAGGAAGGCTTCAAAGAGATGATAAAGTGGCTTGAAGAGCAGTATAAGGCAGGATAAAACATGGATTGGAAAGGACTTATCCCCGAAGATGTAAAGAAAAATGCTCAGTCTTACCTTGATAAGCTCATACAAAACAGTGAGATACTCAGCGAGATATGCTGTGTCAGTGAAAGCCTTGATGATGCTGTCAGACAGGTAAAGGAATACAGTGAAAAAGCTGATAGGAACAGCAAAAGATACGGCAGAGTATGGCTTCTTGTGGGAACAGCCGAAAACGGCAGAAATATCTGTCTGACGGCAGGTCAGCATGAAGAAATAAAAAATGATGATATTTTTAAAGAGATAATCGGCAATATAGCAAAGATGTCTGTTGAGAGCGCTGATAAAAGGTCTTATTATTCGCTGAGGATAAACTACAGTCCACTGACATTTTATGAGGCAGATGTAGATAAATATATCGAGACTGTGCTCGGCAAAGTACACAGAGCTGATGGAAACGAAAATATCGTCAATGTAATGTTCGATATGGCTAAGGAATACCTTGCAGAAGCGGCGCTTGCCTTTTATACAAATGCGGAATACTGGAATTATTTCGGCTCAGGCATGGATAAAAGGGCATTTAATTATCTCTCGGACGAATATAAAAGCCGAAACGGTGATGACAGCCAATAATAAGCCTGTTTTTTCGGCTTGTGAAAGGCTATGTTTCTATTGACAAATAGTTGAGTCGGGATTATAATAAAATTGAGTAAATATAGCTGCTCATAATATTATCGAACATTACTTTTATGGAGGAATTATGGATATAATAATTGTAGGATGCGGCAAGGTCGGAAGTGCCCTTGCAGAAGTCCTCAGCGACGAACACAATATCACTATTATAGATAAGAAAGAAAGTCTTGTAGAAACTGCAACAAATGATTTCGACGTAATGGGTATTGTCGGCAATTGCCTTCAGACAGAAATTCTGGAGGAAGCAAACGTTTCAAAGACAAATATTTTTATCGCTGTGACTGCTTCAGATGAGGTCAATATCCTTTCATGCCTTATCGCAAAGAAAATGGGCGCAAGACACTGTATCGCCCGTGTGCGCAGTCCCGAATTCGATAAACAGCTTGTATTCATGCGCGAAGAGCTTGGCATAAGCATGATGGTAAACCCTGATTACAATGCGGCTAACGAGATAGCTAAGGTGCTGAGATACCCCGAGGCTATCAATATCGAGTCTTTTGCAAAGGGCAGGGTAGACCTTGCCGAGATACGTATCACAAGCGGCAGTATCCTTGACGGAGTGGCACTCAGTCAGCTTTCGAGACGACTGAGGCTTGATGTGCTCATATGTGCTGTACAGCGCGGTGAGGAGCTTATTATCCCTAACGGAAATTTTGTTCTCCGCGCAGGAGACAAGATACACATGACGGCTTCACACAGCAACATGGTAAAGTTCTTCAAGAGCATAAGTGCGGCATACCGTGAAAAGCGCGTAAAATCCGCAGTCCTCATCGGCGGCGGAAGAGTTGCATATCACCTTGCGCAGCAGCTCATCGAAATGGGCGTTAAGGTAAAGATAATCGAGATAGACCACGAGCGCTGCCTTGAACTCTCTGACAGACTGAATAAAGTCGATATCTCATGTGCAGACGGCACAGACCATGATATACTTGAAGAAGAGCGTGTTTACGACGCAGATGCGGTGGTAACGCTCACAGGCATTGACGAGGAGAATATACTTCTCTCTCTCCTTGCAAAGAACAAGGGCGTTGAAAAGGTAGTAACAAAGGTAAACAGAATGTCTCTCATGCAGCTTTCCGATACCCTTGACCTTGACAGCCTTATCTCGCCAAAGTCTATCACGGTAAACCAGATACTCCAGTATGTCCGCGCGAGACAGAATTCTTTGGGCAACAGCGTTACTACTCTCTACAGAATGGTAAACGACAGGCTTGAAGCTATAGAATTCGTAGTCCGTGACAAAAAGGACTATGTGGACGTTCCGCTTAAAAAGCTCAAACTACGCAGCGGTATCCTTATCGCAAGCATAGTAAGAGGAAACGAGCTTATTATCCCAAAGGGCGATGACTGCCTTCAGGTCAACGACAGTGTTGTTGTCGTTACCACTACAAAGGGTATGCACGACCTTAGCAATATTTTCGACTAAGGAGTGCTTATAACTTTATATGAATTACAGAATGATATCTTATATTATGGGTCAGATACTGAAAGTCGTGGGACTTTTCATGCTTCTGCCCATATTAGTAGGCTTTATTTACGGGGAAGACCATGTTGTTGCTTCGTTCGGAATACCGTTCATGATAACAATGGTCATTGCTCTCGGCTTTACGATAAAAAAGCCGAAGAACAATTCGGTGTATTCTATGGAGGGCTTCGTAAGCGTAGCCGCTTCGTGGATAATGATGTCATGCATCGGCGCACTGCCATTCGTGATATCGGGGGAAATAGACGATTATCCAAGTGCTCTCTTTGAGACTGTTTCGGGATTTACCACTACGGGTGCGACTATCCTTGACGATGTTGAGGCTATGTCACGCGCCTGTCTTTTCTGGAGAGCTTTTACTCACTGGCTGGGCGGTATGGGCGTACTGATGTTCGTTATCGCCATTATGTCAAGCAACGACTCGCGTACTATGCACATGATGCGTGCGGAATGTGCAGGTCCAAAGGTTGGACGGCTGGTTTCAAAGTCGCGCTTTTCGGCACGTATCCTTTACGGCATATACATAACACTTACCGTATCAGAGGCTATACTGCTCCTGTGCGGAGGTATGCCGCTGTATGACGCTGTGATCCACGCCTGCTCGTCAGCAGGTACAGGCGGCTTCTCAATATGGGGAGACAGCATAGGTCACTACAACAGCGTATACATCGAAATGGTCGTTGCCATATTCATTGTACTCTTCGGAGTAAACTTCAACCTTTACTATTACCTGCTTATAAAGAAGTTTTCACTTGCTTACAAGAATGAAGAGGTAAGGACTTACTTCGGCGTTATCATAGCCGCTACAGCTATAATCGCGGTCAATGTACACAAGCTGTATGATGGCGTGGGAGATACTCTCAGACACACATTCTTTATGGTGGCTTCTACCATTACTTCCGCAGGCTTTTCCACTACGGATACGGCGAAATGGCCTGTGTTCTCACAGACTCTGCTGCTTATGCTCATGTTCGTAGGTTCATGCGCTGGCTCTACAGGCGGCGGTATGAAGGTTTCGAGAATAATGATACTCATAAAGACGGGTATCAAGGAACTGAAATATATCACAAATCCGCGTGCTGTATCTACCGTAAAAATGGACGGCAAGCCTGTTGAAAAGGACGTTGTGCGCGGTGTAAGCAATTATCTGATACTGTTCATCATGCTTATGTGCATTTCCGTGCTTCTGGTGACTCTCAACGGCTTTACTATCGAGGAGTCGGCTTCGGCAGTCATCACCTGTATGAACAATATCGGTTTCGGTGTGGGAAGATTTGGTCCTGCGGGAAATCTCGGCGGACTCAATGCCTTTTCAAAGGTAGTGCTCTGCTTTGATATGCTTCTTGGAAGACTTGAGATATATCCGCTCATAATGCTTTTCGTACCGAGAAGGAGATAAGCTTTCGATGCCTGCATATGCGTGGGGTGCTGTGCAGGTCTGAAATATATATTAAAATAGGAGGAATAAAACATGAAAAAGGTCGTATCAGCTGTCATTTCGGCAGCAATGTGTTTTGCGTCATTGACCGCTGTTCCTGTAAATGCTGTAGGTGCTCCTGCTGCTGATATTCTTGTGTCGGAGAATATGGTGGGCGAGTCGGGAGTATGCGGAGACAACGCTCAGTGGACATTTGAAAATGGCAAGCTTACCATTACAGGTACAGGCGATATGGTAAACTGGCAGATGAGCACAAATACTCCGTGGAACTTGATAAGAAGTCAGATAACCTCGGTTGATATAGCTGAGGGTATAACAAGTATCGGCGCGGCAGGCTTTGCGGACTGTAAAAATCTCAGGACTGTAGTGATACCGTCGACAATAAAGCTTATTGCAAGAGGAGCATTTGATAGCTGTACAAGACTGGCAAGTGTTGATATACCTGAGGCGACTGAGACTATCGGCGCAGATGCTTTCAAGAACTGCTCTGCACTGAGAACTGTTTATATACGTAATCCCGACTGCCATATCGTTGGCGCAAAAGAGACTATCTGCAACAGGTATTCAAACGGCTTAGCTGTATTCAGCGGCACTATCAGCGGCTATAAGGATTCGACTGCCGAGGCGTTCTGCAAGGAGTCGGGATACCGCTTTACTGTACTCAGCAGCGCTCCCGTAACTTCACAGCAGCCTGTCACAACTACTACGACCACTACAACAACGACAACAACGACAACTACGACTACGACCACAACAACTACGACCACAACTTCAACAACAACTACTTCAGCAACAACAACTACTGCACCTATTACTACCACTAACGTTCCGATAACAACTACAGTACCACAGCCTCAGAATGATGACTACCTCCTGGGCGATGTGAACAACGACAAGCATATAGACTCAGTTGACGCAAGCAAGGTCCTTGCCGAGTATGCACTGCTTTCATCAGGAAAGAGCGGAAACTTCGGCGAAAAGGAAAACAAAGCGGCTGATGTTGACAAAAACGGCAAGACAGATTCTGTTGACGCATCAAAAATACTGGCTTATTACGCTTATGCATCTGCAAACAGAGAAAACGCAGTTTCATTATCGGAATTTTTAGCAAAGTAAATTTTTATCTTTTTATAGGGAATGCATAGGGGAAATCAATAAAGCGTTTGTGTATACGGCGCTTATGAATGGAGAAATATGCATGAGAAAATTTGCGGCTGTTATAATGGCAGCGATAATGAGCGTTTCTGTAAGTTTTTGCAGTCCGATGACCTATGCTGATGCGGCGGTATCACAAGTGATCTCGCTTGAGGATAATACCGTTGGTCAGTCGGGGGTCTGCGGAGACAATGCACAGTGGACATTCGATAATGGCAAGCTTACCATCACAGGCACAGGCGATATGGTAAACTGGCAGATGAGTACAAATACTCCGTGGAACTCGATAAGAAGCCAGATAACCTCAGTGGATATAGCTGAGGGCATAACCAGTATCGGTGCAGCAGGCTTTGCAGACTGTAAAAACCTCAGGACTGTTGTGATACCTTCGACTTTAAAGCTCGTTGCAAGAGGAGCTTTTGAAGGCTGTCTGCGTTTGGGGACAATAGATCTGCCTGCGGCGACCGAAACTATCGGAGCAGATGCTTTCAAGGACTGTTCTGCGCTGAGGACTGTTACTATACGCAATCCTGACTGCCGTATCGTTGGTGCAAAAGAGACTATCTGCAACAGATATTCAAATGGCACAGTTGCTTTCGGCGGTACGATAAGCGGTTATAAGGGCGGTTCAGTTGAGAAATTCTGCAATGAGTCAGGTTATCGCTTTGTTGCACTCAGCGGTTCGCCGACCACTGTTCCGCAGACAACAACTACAACCACTACTGCAAAGCCAACTACGACTACAACAACAACTACTACAACCACTACAACTACTACGACCACAACAACTACTACGACCACATCAACTACCTCAACCACCACAACTACTACCACAGCCGTTTATGTTGAGAGCGTCAGCGCAAGAGTGTATATAGGAAGCGAACCATATAAGACTGCCCATCTGGAAACCTTATGAATAATAATCTCAAAATCTGCACCGATCAGATGCAGAACTGAACATGAATACCGTCCTCATCGGACACATAAACGGCATCAATCATCATGACAGCGACTTCGTGTTTTGCTTCAATCGTTAGGCTGTCCCAATTCTTCAGTGGTTCTTTCAGGGGCTTCGTGTCGATAGCTTTATGCTTACGGCATTTCGTCTGGAGCTTGTTTTCCAATTTGGACTTTGCCTTGTGATACTCCTTGACACGCTTCTGAATGTAGGCAAACAGTATATCATCGGCATCAGGGAGCTTGTCCATCAACTTGTGAATATAATCGTCATATTTCAGTATCTCAGCTTTGAGGGATTCCATTTCGGCATCGGGAGCGTTATCCTCGTGCCTTGTGACCTCAAGGCTTTTTATTTTATCGCACATAGCCATGTAGACAGCTTCCTCTACGTCATCGAGCTTTGTTTTCAGGGTACGCCGTTTGCAGCCGTTGAGAGTAGAGAAACCGAAGTCAATCAGATATTTCCAAGTTCTCGTTCCTGTTTTGTTATGCTGAATGTTAAGCTGAATGCTATAACCGCAGTGAGAGCATTTCAGCAATCCTGCGAGCCAAGAGCTTTTTGCCTTGCCGTTATTCGGGAACTTCTTGTTATGGGCTTTTTTATCCTGAACGGTAAGCCATGTTTTTGAATCTACAAGCCCCTCATGATAGCCAATCTTCACATAGGTCTTGCCCTCATTATCCTTGTGCGAGAACACGCCATGAATGCCATCATAGGCTTCAATCTCATCAATGATCTCGTAACCCATAGACTGAAAATAGGCATATACATCTTTGTCGGCTCTCACAT